>CALWZB010000083.1 GCA_944385915.1 uncultured Clostridia bacterium
CTGGCGTTTAAGCTGAAGGATGATCCCGATACGGTAATTACCTATTCCCTTCCGGCGGTGAGTTTGTTTATTGAACAGATCCAGCCCTACGTGGATGAATACAACTCCGAGCATCCCGATTCCCGTATTGAGTATAACTGGATTCGGGCGACGGACAACAGCTGGCTTTTAAGCATTGTCCCCTATGTGATTCTCATTGGCGGTATGGCGCTTTTGTGGTTTTTTATGCTGCGCCAGGCCGGCGGCGGGAAAATGAACCAGTTTGGAAAGGCCAATTTAAGAAATCCGGTGCAGCAGGGAAAAAAGACCACCTTTGCCGAAGTGGCGGGCTGTGATGAGGAAAAAGAGGAGTTAAAAGAGATCGTCGATTTTCTCAAATACCCCAAGAAATTCAACGACCTGGGCGCCAGGATCCCCAAAGGCGTACTGCTGATGGGACCTCCTGGTACTGGTAAGACCCTGCTTGCGAGAGCGGTGGCGGGAGAAGCGGGCGTTCCCTTTTTCTCCATTTCCGGTTCGGATTTCGTAGAAATGTACGTCGGCGTGGGCGCGTCTCGTGTCCGGGATTTATTTGAACAGGCAAAGAAAAACGCGCCGTCCATCGTTTTCATCGATGAGATCGACGCGGTGGGACGTCATCGGGGCGCCGGTTTGGGCGGCGGCCACGACGAGCGGGAACAGACATTGAATCAGCTTTTGGTAGAGATGGATGGATTTGGCGCCAACGAAGGGATCATCGTGATTGCCGCCACCAACCGGCGGGATATTCTGGATCCGGCGCTTTTGCGTCCCGGACGGTTTGACCGCCAGATTTTAGTGAGCCCTCCCGACGTCAAGGGACGGGAGGAAATTTTGAAGGTCCATTCCCGCAACAAGCCCCTGGGCTTTGATGTGGATCTTTCGGTGATCGCCAAATCCACCGCCGGTTTTACCGGAGCCGATTTGGAAAACCTGATGAATGAGGCGGCCCTTTTGGCGGCGAGAAAAGGGAGAAAAGCCATTACCGAAAAGGATATCGAGGAAGCGACCATCAAAGTGGTCGCCGGTCCCGAAAAACGTTCCCGCGTCGTCGTGGAACGGGAAAAACGGATCACCGCTTTCCACGAAGCGGGGCATGCGGTGGCGACCTATTATTGCCCCACCCAGGATCCGGTCCACGAGATCTCCATCATCCCCAGAGGGATGGCGGGAGGCTATACTATGTCTCTTCCCGAGCAGGATAAGAGCTACCGGGGCAAGAAAGAGATGACCGAGGATATCGTCACCCTTTTGGGAGGGCGCGTCGCAGAACAGCTGGTGCTGGATGATATCTCCACCGGCGCATCCAATGATTTGGAACGGGCAACCAAGATCGCTAGAGCCATGGTGACCCGGTACGGCTTCAGCGAAAAGCTGGGACCGGTGGTGTACGGCCAGGACGAGGGCGAGGTCTTTTTGGGAAGAGATCTCAACCACACCCGCAACTACTCCGAAGAGATCGCCTCCCAGATCGACAGCGAGATCAGAGAGATTGTGGAAAACGGCTACGAAGAGGTAAAAACCATCCTTGCGGAGCATATGGATCAGCTGCATCTGGTGGCGGAATATCTCTTTGAAAACGAAAAGATCACTGGCGCGAATTTTAAAGCGCTGATGCAGGGGACGTTAACATTTGTCCCGGAAAATCCCTATGACCCGGGACGTTTCCCCAAAGAGGAGGTCCCTGACGATACCAAACCTGAAGTGACGTCTTCGGAAGATGCACAATGACGCGTACGAAAGGTTATTCGGCTGTCGTTTCTGTATTTTCTGCCGTCTCTTCTGTGCGGGCACTGCCTGCCCGTTCAATATACCGGACGCCCCGAATGCGGATTCCCCGCACCGCGTCGTACTGATAGGTAGCGAGAGGACGGCATAAAGCGTCGTTATCATGGGCGGCAATGAGGATTTTTTCCGGATCCCCTGAGGGATCGGGATTGGTAACCAATACGGTATGGTTGTATTCGCTCCGGTTTTTTAGCCGGAGCTGAATCACATCCCCCTTTTTCAGGGAGGATAGCGGCGCCTCCTCGCCGTAGGGACCTGCGCCTAAATTTTCGGTAAGAAACCGGTAAAGATAGATTACCCCCGTCCAAGATGGCGCGCGGTCATTGAGATCGATGTAATACCAGCCAAAGGTGGGGGTAAAATTCATAACCCCGCTTCCGGCGAAAATGCACTGAGAAACAAAATTGGTACAGTCGCCGCCGATGTCATCAAAGGAGTAGTAACGGGGATTGCGGCGGTATGCCCAGTAGGTTGCGTAGTTTACGGCCGCTTCCCGGTTATAGGGAACGGTAAGCAGTTGATATTGTGGCATAAAACCCCTCTTTTCTTTTTTGGATATCCTATTTTATGAGAGAAAAAAAGGAGAGGTTCCTTGAAAAACGGGAGGAAAAGGATTTGGTGGAAAAAATAAAGGAATTGTACCGGCGTTACCGGGAGCTTTTGATGTATCTGATTTTCGGCGTATTGACTACCATCGTCAATTACACCTGTTATCTTTTGACGGCACCGTTTTTCTCCGTTACCACCATTCCTGTTATCCTTTCATGGTGCGTGGCGGTGGCGTTTGCCTATGTGACCAACCGGGTCTTTGTCTTCCGCTCTCACGCCAAGGGGCGGGAAACGGTGAAGGAAGCGGTATCTTTTGTAGGGGCGAGACTTCTTTCCGGGATCCTGGATGTGGCGTTTATGGCAGTATTTGCCGACTGGCTCGGCTTTAACGATAAGCTGATGAAGCTGGTATCCAATGTTTTTGTAGTCATTTTCAACTACGTCGCCAGTAAGCTGTTTATTTTTAAGGGAAAGGAAACAAACCGTGAAGGATGAGCATTTGATCGAAAAAAAGGTTTCCTCTAAGCAGATCTACTCCGGAGGCGCGGTCCATCTGGAAGTGGATGATATTTTGCTTCCCGACGGACGTCCCGCCAAGCGGGACGTGATCCGCCACGTGGGGGCGGTAGGGGTGCTTCCCCTTTTGGAAAACGGGGATGTGCTTTTGGTGCGCCAATATCGTTATCCTATCGCCAAGGTGACCCAGGAGATCCCCGCCGGAAAACGGGATCCGGGAGAAACGCCGGAGGAATGCGGAAAAAGGGAGCTTTTGGAGGAGACCGGCGCGAAAGCGGAAAAGCTGGTGTCTTTGGGGTCTATTTACCCTACTCCCGCCTATACTGACGAGGAGATCTTTCTTTTCCTGGCGACAGGACTGACGTTTTTTGAAACCCATTTGGACGAAGGTGAATTTGTGGATGTGGTGCGCCGTCCTTTTGACGACGTGTTAAAGGATGTGCTGGACGGAACGCTTAGAGATTCCAAAACGGTGGCGGCGGTTTTAAAAGCTGCGGTGATATTAAAGAAATAGTACGGATTCATAAAATATTTACATTTTTCTTTTGACAATTCTTATTTTGCATGATAGAATTGTTATATTGTCCGTAAATCTCCTTACATAGGAGCGAATACTATTAGAGAAGGGGTAATTACCGATGAAAATGCAGGTTCTTTACGTCGAGAAAAAAGAAGGCGTACAAGGAAATCCGGAAATCATCGCGGAAAAGATTTCCAGAGAATTTAAGTGTAAGAGCGACAAAATCCCCCCCGCATATCCCTGTGATAACGAGCGGCTGGTTTTCCTCATTTATGAGGGATACGGGAAACTGGATAAGAGACTAATTAGTTTCAGCAAGGATCTTTCCACTGCCAGAGCTTCTAATGTAGCGCTCATCTCCCTGACCTCCGACGGAAGCCCTCAGTTGGGTGAGCTGGAAGGAATCTTTAAGGGCAACGGCGTCAATATCGCCGCCACCAAGGGGATCCAGGTGAAGAAAGGCCTGTTTGGCGCTGCGAAGGTCCATGATGACCAGGCGAACGAAGCGCTTGAGTTTGCCAAAAAGGTTGTTGCTGAGTATTTTGAGCATGCCTAATGGAACCAAAACCCACCAGCTTTGTTGGTGGGTTTTCTTTTTTCTACCGTTTGTTGAATCCCTTTTTCCCAAAGTTGTGGAAAACTCTGTGAAAAGTGTGGAAAAAGGAGAAAGAAATCCGCTTTTTCGACCTTTAACCGGTGAAAAACTGCAAAATAAGTTTCCTCCTTTTGCACTATACGGTGAGTAAAGAAAAGGAGACGGCGGATTTCCTTGAAATAACGGGAAAAAAACCCGGGTTTTCCCCAAAAAACAGTTGACAAACGGGAAAACCTTGACTATAATAAGCTTTGTGGCATTATGAGGTGTCGAGATGAGAATGGATTGTCAATCCCTTTTTGATGTGATCGGGGAGAAAAAAGCCTTTGATCTATCCCTTGATTTCGGAGAAGAAGAGCTGTACGGACGGTTCCCTTTTGTAACGCCGGTAGAGGTGAACGGTGAGATCGAAAACCGGGCTGGAGTGGTGAAGCTGGTTTTCCATGTGAAATTTCGCCTGTCTCTTTGCTGTGATCGCTGCTTAAAGGAACTGGAACGGGATTTTTCCTATTCCTTTGCTCATACGCTGGTGCGCAGTCAAAATACTGACAGCGACGAGTATGTGGTTTGTGAAGACGGCTTTTTGGACCTGCGGGAATTGACCCGGACCGACCTTTTGTTGGAATTGCCGGTGAAGATCCTTTGTTCCCCGGATTGTAAGGGGCTTTGCCCCCATTGCGGGATTGATCTCAATGTTGGCAGCTGCGAATGCGAAAAAAAGGAAATTGACCCGAGGCTTGCTTCTTTGAGTCAGTTGCTTTCATAGACCGAAAGGTTAGTTAAGGAGGTGCAGTCATGGCAGTACCGAAGAGAAAAGTATCCAAGGCGAGAAGAGATAAGAGACGTTCCAACGTGTGGAAGCTTTCCGCTCCCGCTTTTTCGAAATGCACCCAGTGCGGCGAATTGAAAGCGCCCCATAAGGTTTGCGGAAACTGCGGTTATTACAAAGGCGTGGAAGTCATTCATAAGGAAGGCTAATAACGCTTTGGGTTTCGCAAAAGGAACCGCTTGCACCCGATAGAGCATCTTAGGCTTTATCGGGTTTTTGCTTGTTTTTTGGGAAAGGAGGGAAACAATGGGTGTTGTGATCAGCGGCGTAGAGGAAAAAAGCCCTGCGCAAAAAGCAAAAATCAAACCGGGAGAGACTTTGGTATCCATCAACGGGCATGAAATTTTTGACGTTCTGGATTACCGGTTTTACCTGATGGAGGAAAGGCTTTCGCTCACTTTGAAGACCGCTTCCGGTCAGCTGCGGTCGGTAGGTATCCGAAAGGAAGAGTACGGCGATATCGGGCTGTTATTTGACTCCTATTTGATGGACCGGCAGCAGCGCTGTAAAAATCGGTGTATCTTTTGCTTTATCGATCAGATGCCCCCGGGGATGCGGGATACTCTTTACTTTAAAGACGACGACGCCCGTATGAGCTTCCTTTACGGCAATTATATCACCCTTACCAACCTTTCCCGCCGGGAGATCGACCGGATCAAGGAGATGCATATCTCCCCTATCAATATTTCCGTCCACACCACCGATCCTGAGCTGCGGATCCGGATGATGAAAAATCCGGCGGCGGGAGAGACCCTTTCCCTGCTTCGGGAATTTGCCGACGCGGAGATCCAAATGAACGCCCAGCTGGTTTTGTGCCCTGGGATTAACGACGGGGAAGCGCTAAAGAAAAGTTTAAAGGATTTAGAAGCCTATGTCCCTGCGCTGCAAACCGTCTCCTGTGTGCCGGTGGGATTGACCAAATACCGGGAACACCTGGAGCCGCTGATCCCGTATGACCGGGAACAAGCGGCAAAGACGCTGGATCTGATTGAAGAGGCGGCGGAAAGCTGTTACCAAAAAACAGGAGAACGGGTCTTTTACGGAAGCGACGAATTTTATCTTTTAGCACAGCGCCCTCTCCCCGAGGCGGCCTATTACGGCGACTTTACCCAGCTGGAAAACGGGGTGGGGATGATGGCTTTGTTTCGGGATCAGTTTGTAAGCGCCCTTTCCATGTTTGACGAAAAGGATATCCCGAGACCGGTGACTGTTGCCACCGGAAAGCTGGCGGCGCCGTTTTTAGAGGAACTGATCGGGATCGCACGGGAGAAATTCCCCGGTATCCAGGCGCAGGTCTACCCTATAGAGAACCAATTTTTCGGACCGCGGATCACCGTCGCGGGATTGATCACCGGAAGCGACCTGATCGCGGGGCTTTCGGGAAAGAAGCTGGAAAAGACCCTTTTGCTTTCCGATTCGATGATCAAGTTTCACAGCGACGTTTTTTTGGATGATATTTCCGTCCCTCAGGTGGAAAACGCTCTGGATGTGACGGTTCAGCTGATTGAAAACGACGGCTTCGCTTTTTTGGAGGCTTTGTTTGAAGAACGAAAGGAGTGAGGATATGGCCAAACCGGTAGTCGCTATTGTAGGTCGCCCCAATGTGGGGAAATCCACCCTGTTCAATAAGTTAGTGGGAAAGCGCCTTTCCATCGTCGAGGATACCCCCGGCGTCACCAGAGACCGGATCTATGCGGAATGTGAATGGCAAAACCAGAGCGTGATGCTGGTAGATACGGGAGGGATCGAGCCTTATTCCGATGATGTGATTTTGTCCCAGATGCGCCGCCAGGCGGAGGTCGCCATTCAGACCGCCAGCGTCATCGTTCTGGTCACTGATTTAAAGGCGGGGGTCACCGCCAATGACGTAGAGGTTTCCCAGATGCTGCTCAAAAGCGGAAAACCGGTGGTGCTTTGCGTCAATAAGGTGGACTCGGTAGGAGAAGTCCCCCCGGAGTTTTACGAGTTTTATAATCTGGGACTCGGGGATCCCATCGCGGTTTCTTCGGTCCATGGCCATGGTACCGGGGATCTTTTAGACGCCGTTTTTTCCCTTCTCCCCGATGGGGAGGATGCGCCCTATGAAGAGGATGTCATCAAAGTAGCGGTGATCGGAAAGCCCAATGTAGGAAAATCCTCTCTCATTAACCGCCTTGCCGGTGAGGAGCGGGTGATCGTGTCCAATATTGCCGGGACCACAAGAGACGCTGTGGATACCCCTATTGAAAACGAGTACGGAAAATTTGTCTTTATCGACACCGCGGGGATCCGGAGAAAATCCAAGGTGTTGGAAAATATTGAGCGGTACAGCGTCCTTCGCGCCTATATGGCGGTGGATCGGGCGGATGTCTGTGTGATCATGATCGACGCCACCGAGGGGTTCACCGAACAGGACAGCAAGGTGGCAGGCTATGCCCATGAACAGGGCAAGGGCTGTATCGTAGCGGTCAATAAATGGGACGCAGTGGAAGAAAAAACCGATAAGACCATGAAGGAGTTTACCGATAAGCTGGAAAAGGATTTCAGCTTTATGAGCTATGTCCCCTTCCTTTTTATCTCTGCGCTCACCGGCCAGCGGGTAGGAAAGCTTTACGAGCTCATCCGCCAGGTGGCAGAGAAAAATGCCCTTCGGGTCACCACCGGCGCGCTCAACGACCTTCTTTCTTACGCCACCGCCAGAGTCCAGCCTCCCTCCGATAAGGGCAAACGGCTGAAAATCTATTATATGACCCAGGCTTCTACCAAGCCGCCCACCTTTGTGGCGTTTGTCAACCGGAAGGAATTGTTCCATTTTTCCTATCAGCGGTATTTGGAAAACCAGATCCGGGAGACTTTTGATTTGACCGGTACCCCTATCCGCTTTCTGGTGCGGGAGCGGGACCGGGATGATGCGTGATCATAAAGGAGTATGGGTATGTGGGAAGTGATTGCGGCGGTTGCCGCCGCCTTGTTTTCTTATTTTTGCTGCAGTGTCAATTATGCCATCCTTATAGGAAGATGGTTTGCCAAAGACGACATTCGGGATCACGGAAGCGGGAACGCAGGAATGACCAATGTGCTTCGGACATACGGAAGCCTTCCCGCCGCCCTCACCTTTATCGGGGATTTTCTCAAAGGAGCGGTTTCCGTATGGTTTGGCGCGTTTTTGCTCAACCTTGCCTTTGATCCCTTCCCGTTTTGGGGGTATTATCTGATTTTGATCCCCGGACTTTTGGGACATTGCTTTCCCGTCTATTACGGTTTTCGCGGTGGGAAAGGCGTAATGGTCTGCGCCGGTATGATCTGCGTTATGGACTGGCAGGTTTTGCTGGTGATTTTGGGGATCTTTTTGATCGCCACACTTTGTTCCCGCTATATCAGTCTGGGTTCTATCTGTGCAGCAGTGGGATTTCCGGTGGCGACGCTGGTGCTGGGATGGTTTCGGGGCAATACCGAGACCCTTTTTTGGGACACGTTGCTGGCGCTGATCGTAGGCGGTATCGTATTTTTTCTGCACCGGGGGAATCTTTTGCGCCTGATCCAAAAAACCGAACGGAAAATTTCCATCGGGCGGAGAAAATAAGTTTTTTTCAGAGATAACGGAAAATTTTCAAATTTTTCTCATGTTTATCGTTGACAAACTTGTATTTTCAGGTATAATGAGAAGGGAAATTAAATATTGTTTTTTTTCTATAAATAAGTAATGGGGTAATGGAATCCAAAAGATGGGAGGAAGGTCATGAATAAGCTTACACGATTTAGCGTCCTTTGTGAAGAACAGCGGAAGCTGACTCGGCTGTGCCTGTTTCGCTGTCTCAAAAAGGAAAAGATCCATTACGGACAAATTTCGGTGCTGTTGGCGCTGAAGGGAAACGATGGCTGTAACCAATGCTTTTTAGCGGAGCTTTTGGAAGTGAGCCGGGCGTCCATCGGCGTTTCTCTGCGCCGGATGGAAAAGTCGGGACTGGTTCGCCGGGAGACGGACCGGAAGGATACCCGCTATAATCGGGTGTTTGTGACCGATGAAGGGAGAAAGGTGCTCAAACGGGCGGAGGAAGCGGTGGAAGAAGTCGCGAAGCGGACTTTGGAAGGGTTTACCGAAGAGGAGATCACCTCTCTTGTGTCTATGATGGAGCGGATGAATGTGAATTTGAAAGAAGCGAAAAACTTATGGTAAAAGGGTCCTCCGGAAACGGAGGACTTTTTGTCTTTCGTAAGATGGATCTGAAGATGCGGCGCTGTCCTCTTTTATGGATGGGCGGTGCGTTTCTTTTCTCCTTTTTGTTAGGCGGATTTTATCCCTGGGCAGGCAGCGTGCTGCTGTGTCTTTGCTTTGCAGGGCTTTTGGTTTTGGCATTTCAAAAGCCCTTTTCGGGAATTGCCGCCGCCGTGGCGCTTTTGGGCATGGCGGGTGTGATCGCCGCTCAGTATGCGTCCTATCGGGACGGGATGCTGCTTTCCCGGTATGGAGGCGAGACGGTGACGTTCTCCTTTACGGTGACCGACGCGGCCTTTGACAGTGAGCAAAGCCGTTACCTGGTGAAAACCGACGATGGATTTGTGGTTTCCTTAACGGGAAGCAGTGAACTGATGCTCCAGGAAGGAGAATACGGGACCGGTTCGGTGTCGGTTTATGAGGATGCGCCCTATCTTTATTTTCGGGGACAGGGTGCGTCGTTATCGGGACGGCTTTTATCGTTTACTTCCCTTGAGTCTCCTTCCCTTTTGGCTGACGCCCTTTCCAATCTTCGCTACCATTGGACAACGGCTCTTTATTCTGTTTTGCCCCATACAGAGGCGGCGATTTTATCGGCGATGCTTTTGGGAGAGCGGGGATATATCGAGGATACCGTTTCCGATGCCTTTTCCCTTGCGGGCTTTAGTCATATCCTCTGCGTATCCGGTTTGCATCTCTCGCTGATTTTACAGGGACTGCGGAAACTGCTCAAAAAAGGGATCTTTGATCCCCGTTTACTGGAACTGATCTGCCTTTTGGTGTTGTTTTGCTACCTTCTTTTGATTGGTTCCCCGCCAAGCGCCGTTCGCGCCTTTCTGATGGCGGCTTCTACTGGCGTTGGAAAGATCCTTCGAAGGGATGCTGTAACGGAAAATTCGTTGGGCGGCGCTATGCTGCTGATGACGGCGGCAGAACCTTATCTTTGCTATAATGTGGGATTTTTGCTTTCCGTCGCCTCGGTTTTCGGGATCACCGTTTTGGGTCCGAAGCTTCCTCTTCCCTCGGGAAAGGTCTTTTCCTCCCTGCGCACCTCTCTTGCCGCTTCGGTGATGACCTTCCCTATTCTGGCACTGTCTACAGGGTATCTTCCCCTGCTTTCTCCCTTGGTCAATATCGTCGCTGTCTTTTTGGCTGCACCCATTTTGGTGAGCGGCTTTTTCGCGGCGCTCTTTTCCGGGACCTTCCTTTCCGCACCCTTTGGTATGGCTGCGAAAGGGTTGATCGGTGTGCTGACCTTGGGAGCGGAACTTTTGAAAGAAAGTAAGGTGCCGCTGCTTCCTTTGGGAAAATCGTCGGTGCTTTGTTTTAGCGCGGCGGCGTTTTTGCTTTTGCTCTTGCGTATGTTTTTCAGAAAAAGGAAACGTCTGACGGGCTCTCTTTGCCTTTTGACCTTTTGCTTCGGTCTGCTGTTTGGCGAGCTTTCCACGGGAAATTCCCTTTTGCTTCACACCGTTGCGGGAGAATACGGAAATACCTATATCCTTTCCAAAGGGAGCGCATGTGTCGTTGCAGGTATGGCAGAGGGCAACGGTATAGAAACGATACGTTTTCTCCGCTCCCAGGGAATCGATACCATAGACGCGCTGATCTTGCCGGATGAAGGAAGGGATGTAAGCGCAGACGCTTTCCTTTTCACCTCCCGGATGCCGGTGAAACGGTTGATTGCCGCCGAAGGAAACAGCACCTTTTATGCATCATCCTATGCGGAAAGCACCGATCTTTTTGCCCGGAGGGATTACACCTTTTTCGGAGGGACCCTTTGCCTGTATCCCTTAAAAGACGGGGGACGGGTGGAGATTTTGACTTCAGAGGAACGTTACCTGATCACCACAGCAGGCGACCCCCTTCCCAAAGAGGGATGGACGGTGCTCTTTTCCCATGAGTAAAAATATGGTATGATAAGAAAAAAGCGTTAAAGAAGGAGCTAATATGCCTATTTTAAATGACAGCCGCTTCTTTCAGGAATGCAGGGGCGGCCTTTTGCCTTTGGTGGCGGTTTTTTACGGCGGAGAGCGCTTCCTTTTGGAGGAAGGGGTGTCCCTTTTGGCGCAAAAGGCGGTGGGGAGCGCGCCCATGGACTATTTTTTCCGCCGTTTTGACGGGAACAATCTGGATCTGGACCGGTTTTGCGCCGAGGTGGAGGAGATCCCTTTGATGGCGGGGCGAAAATGCGTGCTGTTATCCCATTTTTCCCCTGACAAAGCGCCTAAGGAAACCTTGGAGCGGATCCTGTCCCTGATCCGGGATCCCAACCCTTCGACGGTGCTTATCATTACTGTCCCCGGAGACATCAGCGTCAAAAAATCCGCGAAATTGAGAAAACTTCGGGATGAGAGCGCAAAAACCGGGGTCAGCGTAGAGTTTCTTCCCCGTTCCGGCAGGGATCTTATCGCGCTGGTGGGAAAAGAAATTCGAGACCGGGGCGGCGTTATTTCCGATACCGTCGTTCGGTTTTTGATCGAGCATTGCGGAGAAGAGCTGAAAACCCTTCTTTCCGAGGGGGAAAAGCTGGTGCTGTTTTGCGCCGGGCGGGAAATCACCCGTGAGGACGTAGAGGAAGTGACCCATAAAAGCTTTGAAGCTAAGGTATTCGACCTTTCCCGGCATCTTTTGCGTCAGGACGGAGCGGCGGCGTTTTCTCTGCTTTCGGAGCTTTTGGTCAAAGAGGAGCCCCTTTCGGTATTGAACGTGCTGAATATGGCGTTTATCGATCTGTACCGGGCGGCGGCAGCCAAAAAAGCAAACCAGTCGGCGGACGCCCTTATTCTTTCCTTTTCCTATAAAGGAAAGGAATTTCGGGCGAGGAACGCCTATCGGGACTGCGGGACAAGACCGGTAAGCGTCTATCGGGAGATCCTTTTCCTGTTGGCGCAAACCGATTATCAGCTCAAAAGCGCTCCCGGGGACCGGGCTTTGTTTTTGCAAAAGGCGGTGGCGGAAATTTTGACCCGCCTGAAAGGATAGGATATGAAACAGCTGGACATTCCCGTGGTGGTAGAGGGAAAATACGATGTGATGCGGCTGCAAAGGGAGATCCGGGGAACGGTGTTCCCTTTAGACGGCTTTCGCATTTATAAGGATAAGGAAAAGCTGGCCCTTTTGCGCCGGCTGGCGAAGGAAAAAGGGCTTATCATTTTGACCGACAGCGACAGCGCCGGTTTTCAGCTTCGGAACTTTCTTCGCTCCGCGATCCCGGAGGGGACCTTGTACCATGCCTATATCCCCGATGTTTACGGAAAGGAGAAGCGAAAACCCGTTCCCGGAAAGGAAGGAAAGCTTGGCGTAGAGGGGATGACGTCGGAGATTTTGATCCAGGCGCTTCAAAACGCGGGCATTTTTGTTGCCGAAGGGGAAAAAGAGGATCCTATTACTGCCTATGACCTGTTTTCCCTGGGGCTGAGCGGAGTGAAGGGGGCAGACGCGCGGCGAAAAATGCTGTTAAAAAAGTTAGAGCTTCCCGAGCGGATGACCACAAAAGCCCTTTTGCCGGTGTTGAACCTTCTGTTTACCCGGGACGAGTTTTTAAAAAAGGCTTCTTCCTTTCTTTCAAAGCCTTGAATGTTTATACAGCTTTTTTTGAAAAAAGCGGATTCCTTTGAAAGATGACGTTAATATTTTCTTGACATTGTTCACAAAAAGTTATAAAATAGCAATGTTAGCGTATCAGCTGTAGCTTTGCGCTTTTGGGATATACGGCGGAGTTTTTTTCGCCTGAAAACCGCCGTTTTCAAAAAAGGCGGCTTATGCTTTTACGGAGCGAAACTGTCTTTCGGCCTTAAAGACAAAACGCTCATTCAACAAATTTCGCATTTTTGTGCAGAGAAATAAAAAATAACGTAAAGGAGGAATCGCATGGATCTATTAAGCATCGGCATGGTGGTTTTATACTGCGCCATTTCTTTTGTTGTTGCTGGTGTTATTTTTGGCATCATTGCTTTTAACATAGGTGTTTCCTATCGCAAGAAGATCGCCGAGGCGGAGATCGGCTCCGCGGAGGAACAAGCCAGAAAGATTGTTAATGACGCATATCGTTCGGCGGAAACCAAAAAGAAAGAGCTTTTGGTGGAAGCCAAAGAGGAGATCCATAAGCTTCGCAACGAGGCGGATAAGGATATTAAGGAACGCAGGAGCGAGGTCTCCCGCCAGGAAAGAAGGATCCAGCAGAAAGAGGAATCGTTAGACCGGAAACTGGATCAGATCGAGAAAAAGGAAGAAACCATTCAGGAAAAGGACCGCCAGATCAGCGAAAAGCTGGAAGAGGCGGAGATCATTAAAAAGAGCCAGATCGACCAGCTGGAGCGCATTTCCGGCTACACGGCATCCCAGGCAAAGGAACAGCTTTTGGAGAGCTTGGAGGGCGAGCTGGCACATGAAAAAGCAATCAAGATCGCAAACTACGAGCTTCAGTTAAAAGATGAAGCCGAGGAAAAAGCCAGAGAGATCATTTCCCTTGCCATTACCCGCTGCGCGGCGGATCATGTAAGCGAGGCGACGGTTTCGGTGGTAACGCTTCCCAACGATGAGATGAAGGGCCGGATCATCGGCCGGGAAGGAAGAAATATCCGGACATTGGAAACCTTGACCGGTGTGGATTTGATCATCGATGATACGCCGGAAGCCATTACCCTTTCCTGTTTTGATCCGGTGCGAAGGGAAATTGCCCGGATCGCGCTGGAGCGGCTGATTGCTGACGGCCGGATCCACCCCACCCGCATCGAGGAATCGGTGGAAAAGGCGAAACGGGAAGTGGAACAGAAAATGAAAGCCGAGGGAGAACGGGCTATGATGGAGACCGGCGTGCATGGGATCCATCATGAGCTGGTAAAGCTGTTAGGCCGGCTTTGCTACCGGACTTCTTACGGGCAGAATGTTTTGGATCATTCCATTGAGGTCTCCCATTTGGCGGGGATCATGGCGGCGGAGCTTGGCGTGGATGTGATGTTAGCCAAGCGGGCCGGACTTCTCCACGATATCGGAAAGGCGTTAAGCCACGAGATCGAAGGCTCCCACGTTCAAATCGGCGTGGATCAGTGCCGCAAGTATAAAGAAAGCGCCCAGGTCATTCACGCTATTGAAGCGCACCATGGTGATGTGGAGATCAAGACCACGGTGGCGGCTTTGGTCCAGGCGGCGGACGCCATCTCGGCGGCGCGTCCCGGCGCCCGGAGAGAGAATCTGGAAAATTACATCAAACGGCTGGAACGGTTAGAGGAGCTTACATCCTCCTTCTCGGGTGTGGACAGCTGTTACGCTATCCAGGCAGGACGGGAGGTCCGGGTCATCGTAAAGCCGGAGGTCATCAAGGATGACGATATGGTGCTGCTGGCCAGAGAGATCGTTACCAAGATCGAAGCAGAATTGGAATATCCCGGTACCATTAAAGTGCATATCCTTCGGGAAAGCCGGGCTGTGGATTTTGCAAAATAAGGAAGAGAGCGGCGCCCTTTTGGGGACCGCTCTTTTTTAGAAAGGAGAGGCGGGTTTTGTACGCAAGACTCAAAAGCGCGGGATTGTTCGGAATAAACGCCTATCTTGTGGATGTGGAAATGGATATGGCGAGAGGGCTTCCCGCTTTCGACATCGTCGGCCTTCCCGACGCCGCCGTCAAGGAAAGCAAGGACCGGGTCCGGGCGGCGATCAAAAACTGCGGCTACGAAATTCCGGTTCAAAAAATTACCGTTAATTTGGCGCCGGCCGACCTTCGGAAGGCGGGTCCCCTTTACGATCTTCCCATCTTTCTTTCCCTTTTGATGGCGTCCCATCAGCTTTCCCCTTCTGTCTCTATGGAAAAAAGTGTTTTTATCGGAGAACTGACCTTAAACGGCGCCGTGCGGAAGGTACAAGGGGTGCTGCCTATGGTGATCGCCGCCAAAGAGGCGGGGATGAAGGCGGTCTTTGTCCCCGGGGAAAACGGCAAAGAAGCCTCCGCCGTCAAAGGGATCGCGGTCTACGGGGTGCAAAACGCGCTGGAGGTGGTGGATTACCTTTCGGGGATAAGGGATCTTTCTCCCCTCGCGCCGCTGGATTTTCGCCCGGATACCGATTTAAACCTTCCCGATATGTCGGAGGTGCTGGGTCAGGATTTTGCGAAGCGGGCGTTAGAGATCGCAGCGGCGGGAAAACATAACGCTTTGCTCATTGGGTCCCCGGGATCCGGCAAGAGCATGCTCGCCAAACGGTTCCCCTCGATTTTGCCGGATCTCACCTTCGAAGAGGCGATCGAGACCACCAAGGTCCACTCTATTGCCGGGGTCCTCTCCCCTGAGGAGCCGATTTTGACCCATCGTCCCTTTCGCGCGCCTCATCACACCGTTTCTCCCGCGGGGCTTTCCGGAGGCGGAAGCATTCCCCGTCCCGGAGAAATCTCTTTAGCCCATAACGGGGTGCTCTTTTTGGACGAGCTTCCGGAATTTTCGAGAGGAGCCATGGAGATTTTGCGCCAGCCCATCGAGGAAGGAAAGGTAACCATTTCCCGGGCCAGCGGCAGCCTTACCTATCCGTGTGATATGATTGTGATTGCCGCGATGAATCCCTG
>CALWZB010000084.1 GCA_944385915.1 uncultured Clostridia bacterium
AGCCTTCCAAAGCCGCAGTATCCTCTATGTCACCGACAGCTTCTCGACCCGTTACCTTCTGGAACCGGTTACCGAGACCTTTTCCCTGCGAAAGGTTGTCGCTCCTGTGAACATCGTTTCTGTTCCCAGACTCAAAGCGGATATCAGCGGTCAAAATATGGTGCGGGTGGAGGATATCTCCCTTTCTCTTACTGACGGCACGTTGGAAAAGGATGACGCCGGCTTAGTCTACCGCCTTTCCGCCGCCGCGACCATCTTCGGAAGGGACGAAAACGGCAATGCCTGTATGATAGAACGGCTCCTTCCCTTTACCATCTCCCTCAATGAGACCGCCGCCAATCCTTATTTTACCCCTGCGCTCAGGATCCGCTCGGTGGCGTTTACCTTTTTGGGAGATGAAAGCATCGAACTTCAGCCGGAGATCCACCTGAGCGGGATCCTTTGCGATGCGCCCAAGATTACTATGGTGACAGGTCTTACCGTGACCGGGGAAAAGGAACGTCCCCAAAGCGACGTCGCCCTTCGTCTCTACAAGGGGGAGAAAGGGGAAGATGTTTGGGAGATCGCCAAACGATTTTCCACCTCGCCCGCCGCGATCCGCGAGGAAAACGAGCTGACCGACGAGGTGCTTTTGGAAGAGATGACCCTTTTGATCCCCATCGTGGAAGATTAAAAAGGAGGAATGGTTTTGGAACAGCTTCATATTTACGAAGATATTGCGAAACGAACCGGCGGCAGCGTCTTTATCGGTGTTGTGGGCCCGGTCCGCACCGGAAAAAGTACCTTTATCAAACGCTTTATGGAAACGCTGGTTTTCCCCCATATGGAAAATCAGTATCTGAAAGAACGAACGGTGGATGAGCTTCCCCAGTCCGCTGCCGGCCGCACCATTATGACCACCGAACCGAAATTTATCCCCGAGGAGGCCGTAGGGATCACGTTGGAAGACAACGTCTCCTTAAAAGTCCGGCTGATCGACTGCGTCGGGTACATCGTTCCCAGCTCTTTGGGATATTTTGAAAACAACCAGCCCCGTATGGTCATCACCCCCTGGTTTGAAGAGGAGGTCCCCTTCAATATGGCGGCGGAGATCGGAACCGAAAAGGTTATCAACGACCACTCCACCATCGGATTGGTCATCACCACTGACGGAAGCTTTACCGATATTCCGAGAGATGAGTACGAAGAAGCTGAGGAGCGGATCCTTTTGGAGCTTTCCGCTACCAAAAAGCCCACCATCGTTTTACTCAACAGCGCTTTCCCCAACAGCGAGGAGACCAGAAAACTGGCAGAGGAACTGGAAGAGAAATACCAGCGCCGGGTCATTCCCGTTTCCTGCGCCGATCTCGGAGAATCGGAAATCAAAGAAATCCTAAAGGAAGTGCTCTATGAGTTTCCGCTGAAGGAGATGGAAATCGCCCTTCCCAAATGGGTCATTTCCCTTCCCAAGGAGCATCCGGTCAAACGGGAAATTTTTGACTCTATGAAATCCGCCGCCGATCAAACGGTAAAGATCGGAGAAGTCCGCAATATCGGCTCCTTCCTTTCTGATTGTCCTTCCATATTGAAGACCAGCGTCGATGAGATCGACCTGGGAAGAGGGTTAGCCAAACTCTCCCTCACCTTAGATCCCACCCTCTTCTACCGGATCTTGGAGGAGGCCACCGGCCTGACCATCGAAAACGAAGCGGCACTTTTACCCTGTATGATCGAGCTTTCCGACATCAAACGGCGCTACGATAAACTCAAAGGCGCTCTGGATGAGGTCAACGCCACCGGCTACGGCATTGTGATGCCGTCCATGGATGAGCTCACATTAGACGAACCGGAAATCGTAAAGCAGGGTGGAAAATACGGGATCAAGCTGAAAGCCAGCGCCCCCAGCATCCACATGATGCGGGCGGACATCGAGACCGAGGTCAGCCCCATTGTGGGAAGCGAAAAGCAATCGGAGGAGCTCATTTTGTATCTGCTCAAGGAATTTGAGGAAAACCCCAAAAAGATCTGGGAGTCCAATATCTTTGGAAAAAGTCTCCATGAGCTGGTCAATGAAGGCCTGCATAATAAATTATACCGTATGCCTTCCGACGCGAGGATGAAGCTGAAAGAAACGGTGGAACGGATTATCAACGAAGGCTGTAACGGTTTGGTTTGCCTTATTTTGTAACATAAAAATGCCGCCCGATTTGGGCGGCATTTTCCCTTTTTATTTATGAGAAATGCCCAGAAAGCACAAGATATTTTGGAGATATTTTGGAAATCTCTTCCTTGACAGATAGAGAATAAACTGTTATAATCTAAACCGTTGATTTTGCAACTAAAAGGAAATGGAAGTGATTTTTTGGCAACCGAAGCACCAAACGATCGCCGGGAAGCCAGACGGAATGTGATGCTCAACGACTCCATTCCCAAGCTAATCCCGAAAATGGCGATTCCTACGATGATCAGTATGATCGTCATGTCTCTTTACAACATGGCGGATACCTTTTTCGTCAGCTCCTTAGGCGAAGCCGCCACCGGCGCCGTAGGTATCAACTCCTCTTTGACCAGCTTCATTCAGATGGCGGGTTCTGCTCTGGCAATTGGTGCCAACAGCTATATTGCCCGTCTTCTAGGCGCCAAGCGGGACAAGGAAGCATCCAAAGTGCTGTCTACCGCCTTCTTTTCAGCGATACTGGTAGGTCTGGTGCTGATGGTATTCGGCCTGATCTTTATGGATCAGCTGGTCTATGTGCTTGGCGCGAAAGATGAAGCCGTCGTCGTTTATGCCAGCGACTACGCCAGCTATATGCTGTACGCCGCCCCCTTTATGGCCGCCGTGTTCGTTATGAACCAGTGCCTTCGCGCTGAGGGAAGCTCTACTTTCTCTATGTTTGGTATGCTGTCCGGCGCCTTTTTGAACATTATTTTAGACCCCATCTTTATTTTCACCTTCCATTGGGAGGTTGCCGGCGCGGCTGCCGCGACCGCTATCTCCAAATTGGTGAG
>CALWZB010000085.1 GCA_944385915.1 uncultured Clostridia bacterium
AGCGCTTAAATATTCCAAACGGGCAAAGGTAGGGCTTCCGGTAGAGATCAAGCTGGATCCCAAGCAATTTGGCCGTATCGCCGCCCAGACCGCAAAGCACGTCATCCGTCAGGGGATCCGGGAGGCAGAGCGCTCCCAGATGTTAGAGCAGTTCCAAAACAAAGTCTACGAGGTGGTAACGGCGCTGGTCCAAAAGGTGGAGCCCGCCACCGGAAACGCCACGGTAGAGATCGACAAAAACGAATTTTTGCTTTTTAAAAATGAACAGCTTCCCGGGGATGATCTCAAGGAAGGCGACCGGATCAAGGTATATGTGGTGGATGTGGTCAATTTGGAAAAGCGCTGTTCCTTAAAAATTTCCCGCACCCACAAGGATCTGGTCAAGCGGCTATTTGAGCTGGAGGTCCCGGAGATCTTTGACGGTACAGTAGAAGTCAAGGCTATCGCCAGAGACATCCCCAGAGAGCATTTAAACGAGGTAGACCCCCGCACCAAGATCGCTGTTTACAGCAAAAACCCGGACGTGGATCCGGTAGGCGCGTGCATCGGGCCGAAGGGAAGCCGGATCTCCGCCATTGTCGACGAGCTCAAGGGTGAGAAAATCGACATCATCAAATACAGCGAAGAAGACGAAAAATTTATCGCGCAGGCATTGGCTCCCGCCGCAGTCACCTCTGTTTTTATTGAAGAAGGAGAGGAAAAAGTCTGCCGGGTGATCGTTCCGGATAATCAGCTTTCTTTAGCTATCGGTAACAAGGGGCAGAATGTCAAGCTAGCGGCAAAGCTCACCGGCTATAAGATCGATATCCGCCCGGAAAGCGGCGTTATGGATACCGATCCCAAGGATCTTGAAGATCCTGCTGAGGAATAAGCTTCCTCTGTTTACTCATATTGAAACCGCAAGGAGGCTTTGGAAAAAGATGAAACGCACCCCTTTAAGAATGTGTACCGGCTGCGGAGAAATGAAAGACAAACGCGAGCTGGTACGGGTTGTTCGCACGAAGGAAGGCGAGATCTCTTTGGATCTCACCGGGAAAAAATCCGGCCGGGGCGCCTATGTTTGCCCCTCTTTGGAATGCCTGAAAAAGGCTCGGAAATCCAAACGAATCGAGCGATCCTTTGCGTGTCAGATCCCAAAAGAAGTGTACGACGCCATGGAAGAAGAAATGGCACAGCGAGAGAAGGAATGTAGTGAATAACTCTTTTTTCAACCTTCTTTCCCTCTCGATGCGGGCGGGAAAGCTTCGGTACGGACTGGAGACAGTTCGGTCCGCGGTTATCAAAAACCAGGTCTTTTTGTTACTCACCACCAAAGACCTGTCTTACAAGACCATCAAGGAAGTAAGCTATTTAGCGGACCGTTTCTCCCTTCCCCACCTGAAACTGGATGCCGATATGGACCAGATCGATTTCGCCATCGGCAAACGAAGCGGGGTATTGGCGGTCACCGAAGAAGGTTTTTCAAAAAAGCTTGCGGAAATCTGCAACGAAATGGAGGAAATCTGATTTATGGCAACAAAATATAAACTCAGCGAAGCGGCAAAAGACCTTTCCATGCAAAACGGAGAGCTTATAGAACTGATCCAGAAATATCTGAAAACCGAGCCCAAAAAGCCCAGCACCTACCTTACCGAGGAGGAGCTGAATCTTATTTTTGAATCGGTTACCCAGGCACATCAGGTATCGGATTTCGACGCCTATTTCGCTTCCGCATCCCTTCCAAAACCTCAGCCGGAAAAGGAAGAGAAAAAACAGGCAAAGGAAACCAAAAAAGCACCTGAGAAAAAAGCGGTGCCCAAAGCGGAAGCTCCCAAGGCCGAAACACCTAAAGCCGAAGCGCCCAAAGCTGCTCCGGCTGCGGAGAAATCTCAACTGCCGGAAAAAGACGAAAAGGTGATGAAAAAAGAAATCAAACAGCCGGAAACCAAGCCGAAAGCGGAAAAACCAAAGAAAGAGCAAAAAACGGAAAATTCCCGTCTCTCCCGTTTTGAGCAAAAGCCCCGCTTTGACCAAAACCGTCCGAAAACGGTTCCCAAGCGGGAAAACCATAAGCCGGCTTCGAAAACGACCCTTCCTCAAAGCGCAAACTCCGCGCCCTCTGTGAGCACCGTTTCCACTCCGGTGGAAAAAGAACGCACCGTCCGGCATGTGGATACCAGTAAAGTCGAAATCAATCTGGATAAATACAACGAGCGCTACGAGAATATCGCGCCCCAAAACCGGATGAAAGACAATCAGCAGAGAAAGCAAAAGCTGAAACAAAAATCCGCCAACAAAAATAAAAACAAATTCTCTAATAAACGGGAAACCGAGGCGGAAAAGCTTCAGCGTCTCGCGCTGGAACGGGCCAGAAAACAGCAGCTTAAGGTTCTGATCCCCGATGAGATCACCGTATTGGAGCTGGCCAGCCGCTTAAAAGTCACCGTAAGTGATGTGATCAAAAAGCTTATCGGCCTTGGCGTTATGGCGTCCCAAAACGAAGTCATCGACTTTGATACCGCCTCTTTGGTAGCCATGGAGTACAACGCCATCATCGTCAAAGAGCATATCACCACCATTGAGGAAATTTTGATTACCGACGAAGAGGATAAGGAAACTGATCTGGTAGAGCGCAGCCCTGTTATCGTTGTTATGGGCCATGTTGACCACGGAAAGACCTCCCTTTTGGATAAGATCCGCCACACCAGCGTCACCACTACCGAGGCTGGCGGCATCACCCAGCATATCGGTGCGTATCAGGTCGAGATCAACGGCAAGACGCTGACCTTCCTGGATACCCCGGGTCACGAAGCCTTCACCGCTATGCGGGCGAGAGGCGCGAATGTCACCGATATCGCCATTTTGGTGGTAGCGGCCGACGACGGCATTATGCCCCAGACGGTGGAATCCATCAACCATGCCAAAGCGGCAGGCGTCACTGTGATCGTAGCCATCAACAAGATGGATAAGGAAGGCGCCAATCCCGACCGTGTCAAACAGGAACTGACCGAATACGAGCTGGTTCCCGAGGAATGGGGCGGCGATACCATCTGTGTCCCCGTATCCGCCTTGACCGGTCAGGGCATTGAAGACCTTTTGGAAAATATCCTTTTGGTGGCTGAGGTACAGGAACTGAAAGCCAATCCCAACCGTCTCGCCAAAGGAACGGTGGTAGAATCCAGACTGGATAAAGGAAGAGGCCCCGTGGCGACTATGCTGGTCCAAAACGGTACCCTCCACACTGGAGATATTATCATTGCCGGTACCTCAGTAGGAAGAGTCCGCCAGATGATGAACGACAAAGGCCAGGTCGTCACCGAAGCCGGTCCCTCGGTCCCGGTAGAGATCACCGGTATGGCGGAGGTCCCTAACGCCGGAGATACCTTCAACGTAGTGGAAAACGAGCGTCTGGCGAGAGAGCTTGTAGAACAGCGCCGGGCAGAGGAGAAGAACAAACAGTTTGAATCCTTCCAGAAGGTTACTTTGGATAACCTGTTCAGCCAGATGGCGGAAGGTGAAATGAAAGAACTTCCCATCGTGGTCAAAGCTGATGTTCACGGAACATCCGAAGCGGTAAAACAATCGCTGGAAAAACTTTCCAACGACGAAGTACGCGTCAAGGTCATCCATACCGGCGTCGGCGCCATCAACAAATCCGACGTCATGCTCGCCAATGCCTCCAACGCCATCATTATCGGTTTCAACGTCCGGCCGGATTCCATCGCTAAATCCGACGCTGAGGAAAACGGCGTAGAGATCCGGATGTACCGGATCATTTACGACGCCATTGAGGATGTCCAGGACGCGATGAAAGGTATGCTCTCCCCCAAAACCAGAGAGGTGGAGCTTGGAAAGGCGGAGGTTCGCCAGATTTACCGCATCAGCAGCGTCGGCGTGATTGCCGGATGCTATGTTCAGGAAGGCAAGGTGGCAAGAGACGCTTTGATCCGCGTCGTCCGGGATGGTATCGTCGTAGCGGAAGACAAGATCGACTCTCTCAAACGCTTTAAAAACGACGCCAAGGAAGTGCTCCAGGGATATGAATGCGGAATCGGATTGGATAAATTCAACGATATTAAAGAGGGAGATATTTTCGAGTCCTTCATCATCGAGGAGTATCGGGATTAAGTGATCCGAAAAAGTCCTTCCTTTGGAAAGGAAAAATATGGCTAATCATAAAATCGGAAGACTTTCCGAGGATATTAAGCGAGAGATCAGCGCACTTTTCCGCGAGCTGAAAGATCCGCGGATCTCTTCGCTTTTGAGCGTGATCCGCTGTGAGGTCTCTGGCGACCTCTCCCACTGCAAGATCTTTATCAGTGCGTTAGACGGCGAAGATGCCACCAAAGCTTCGGTAGAAGGGCTTCGGTCCGCATCCGGCTTTTTAAAGCGGGAGCTTAGCAACCGGCTCCATCTCCGAAAATGTCCGGAGCTGCATTTTATCGCCGACGGCTCCATCGCTTACAGCGCAAAAATCAACAGGATCCTTCAGACACTGGATCTGCCTGACGAAAATTCGAAAGAAAACGAGGAAGAAGCATGATAGAATTGACGATCCGGGAAACCGCGGACTTTTTGCTTAATCGGGATCATTTTCTGATCCTTTGTCACCGAAATCCTGACGGAGACACCCTGGGGAGCGGCTATGCTCTGCGAAACGCCCTTCGCGCCCTTGGAAAACAGGCACAGCTGATCTGTAACGATCTTCCCGGACGAAAATTCTCTTACCTCTTTCCTACCGAGGAGCTGAAAAGCCATACCGATGCCCGGATCGAAACCGTCGTTTCCGTGGATGTTGCCGACTGTAACCTGCTGGGCAGCGCCCTGTCCGTTTATCAAAACCGGATCGACCTTGCCATCGACCATCATCGCTCCCACCGCCCTTTTGCCCCCTTTGCTCTGGTGGATAAAAATGCGGCAGCCAACTGTGAGATCATCTACCGGCTGCTTTTGGAGATGAAAGCAGAGATCACAAAGGAGTTAGCGGACTTTCTTTATGCCGGGATCATGACCGATACCGGCTGCTTTTGCTACCGCAATGTCACTCCTGCCACCCATCGGATCGCGGCAGATCTGATCGCACTGGGAGCGGATTTTGGCGAGATCAATCATCAGCTTTTTGAAGTGATCAGTCAAAGAGAGCTTCTGCTTCAAAAAAAGGTGTTAGAGGATCTCACCTACCATTGCGGCGGAAAAGTCGCTATGATCACCATCACTTTGGACCTGCTTCACAAGACAAAGGTCAGTGAGAGCGAATTGGACGGGATCACGGCCCTCCCCCGCAAGATCGAAGGGGTGGAAATCGGTATCGTGATCAAACAGAGAGGCGAGGAGGAATACAAGATTTCCATGCGTTCCTCCGGTTTGATCGACGTGTCCAAAATCTGCGAAAAATTTCAGGGCGGCGGCCATGTAGGCGCCGCGGGATGTACCTTATACGGAGACCTTGATTCCGTCAAGGAAAGACTGCTTTACGCAGTAGAGGAGGTTTTCTAATGCCGGGGTTCAACGGGATCCTCCCAGTAGACAAGCCCCAGGATTTTACCTCTTTTGACGTGGTAAAAAAGCTAAGAGGAATGTTGAAGATCAAAAAAATAGGACATGCGGGTACTTTGGATCCTATGGCTACCGGTGTCTTGCCGGTTTTTCTCGGTACCGCAACCAAGGCATGTGACATCCTTCCCCTTTCCGATAAACGGTATGCCGCGTCCTTCGCCTTAGGAAAAGAAAGCGATACCGAGGATCTTTGGGGAAGTGTGAAGGAAGTTTACTTGCCACCTATTTCCCGGGAAATGGTGGAAGCGGCGCTTCTCTCTTTTACCGGTCCCATCCTTCAAATTCCTCCCATGTATGCCGCGATTCGTGTCAACGGAAAGCATCTTTACGAGCTGGCGCGCAAAGGGATCGAAGTCGCCCGGGAGCCTCGCCCCGTCGAGATCTACTCCCTTTCCCTTACCGCTTACAATGAACAAACGGGCGAGGGCGCTTTTGAGGTTTCCTGCTCCAAGGGCACCTATGTGCGTTCCCTGTGCCGGGATTTGGGGAAAAAGCTGAACACCGGCGGGATCATGACCGGTTTACAAAGAACCGAAGCCGCTGGAATCCCCCTTAAAGCGGCCTTATCACTGGAGCAAATCCAGGCTTTTTGGGATCAGGGTACCTTAAACGGCCATATCATCCCCATTGAAACAGTATTTCAAGCATACCCTCCTTTGCGCCTTTCCCCTGTGCAAAGCCGGATGTTTTTGAACGGCGCTCCTCTGGATTTAAAGCGAATTGCCCACCCGAAAGGACATTCCTTCTATCGTGTCTATAACGGCGAAGGCGTCTTTTTCGGATTGGGTGAAGCGAAAAACGACAGTCTTTGCGTCTATAAATTTTTCATCGAAAGGAGCTGACCAATTTGGAAGTCCTGCACCAAATCCCCAATATTCAAGTACCTACTGTTGTGGCGTTAGGATTGTTTGATGGAATCCATGCAGGGCACCAAAAGGTCATTTCCGAAGCTGTAAGGCAAAAAGACTTGACACCAATAGTTTTCAGCTTTTTCTTTGACGGAGATGTAACCAAACGCCATTTTTCCACTATCCTCTCCCCTGCCCTTCGATATGAAAAGCTGGACCGGCTTGGCGTTTCCTGTCTCATCGAGCCGCCTTTCTCTCAGATCCGCTCCTTATCCCCCGAGGCTTTTTTTGAAGAGATCCTGCAAAAAAAGCTCCATGCGAAAGCAATCGTGTGCGGTGAAAATTTCCATTTTGGAGTCCATGCCTCTGGAAATGCCGCACTGCTTTATAAACTTTGCAGCGATCATGGCCTTTCCTTCACATCGGTTCCCTTTTTTACCGTAGACGGTCTTCCTGTCAGCTCCAGCCGTATTCGGAATGCCATAGAGCAAGGTGACATTCCCCTTGCCAACCGGTTACTTAAATATCCCTATCAAATCGATTTTACCGTATCCCACGGAAAACAGCTGGGGCGCGTATTGGGATTTCCTACCATCAATCAGATCTATCCAGAAGGGTTTACCCTTCCCCGCTTTGGCGTATATGCAACCAAGGCTGTGGTAGATGGAAAAAAATACAACGCGGTGACCAATGTGGGGACAAAGCCTACCATTGCGGGGCATTTTGCCCCATCCGCCGAAAGCTATCTTTTGGATTTTTCCGGCGATCTTTACGACCAAAAGGTAACGTTGGAGTTTTACGCTTTTGTCCGGGATGAACGGCGTTTTGAAAATTTGGACGCGCTCAAGGCGCAGATCTCCGAAGATTCCAAGAAGGTCCGTTCCCTTCTTGACAGTGGTTTACTTTTGTAGTAAAATAATGGCACTGTAATTTTGCGGGCAAAGATATGCGGGTATGGCGGAATTGGCAGACGCGCCAGACTTAGGATCTGGTGTTCTTAACGTGCAGGTTCAAGTCCTGTTACCCGCACCAGGAAAGGGCTTGGAGCCAGATGCGCTCCGAGTCTTTCTTATTGGTTTAAATTGCACATATGACAAATCCGGCACTTTTTTGAATCCCCGATTACACATAAACCTATAACCAAATATGCTTGGGATGTTCCCTTGATCCGAATTATGGTATATGAAAATTTCAATTTACGACCTATATCTTATGAGATGTCCTATTGCGGAGTAATCGTATGAGCCTACAAATTAAAATCGCGCCGTTTGCTGTTTTTAGATATGAAAGCATCCTTTTCTCTGTTGAAAAAACCACATTGGAAATAGATGGGGTTTTCTTTTTGCGGCCTTTTCACGCCCTGTGTCAGCCTGCCTAAGTGACAGGATGCCGCAGGGCGTTTTTCTATTTTGGAAAGGGCGTCGCAAAGTAGAAGCTTAAATGCACTTTCCCCGGTTCATCTAGGGAAACTTTCTTAAAATGATGGCAACAAGATGATGAAAACGACACCGGAGAAAGGAAAATAGCTATATGAGCAGAGAACAAATGACAGTTTTTTTACAGCAACACTGGAACTGGGTGACCCTGATCCTCGGTATTATATTGCTGATTGGCGCAATCTTAAACTGGAACTGGCTTTGTAATCCCGTCGGTAAGCCGGACTCCCACCGCTATGGCCAAAATTTCCGGCGGATGATTTTTTCCCTTTTAGGGGTATTGCTGATGATCGTAAGTATTTGGCGTATCGCCACGGCATTGCAATAAACTAAATCAAAAAGGCAGTCAGCATTCAAACCCCACCGAAATGGTGCCATCTATCTAAACTTATCTACAGTATCAAGAAAGGAGCAATCCCTATGAAAGCATTTGACCCCAATTACAAACTGCTGGACGAGATGTACCAGGACGATTACTATCCTGTCTTTCTGGTGGACAAGGTAAAAGACGAACTTCAGAAAATCATCGACCTGCTGGAGAGCGGCTAAACCGACACAGAGGTGGTGCAGGAGACGCTGGACGAGGCGGTCTGCGGCATCAATGATCTCCAGGACGAATTTTACGAAAACGACAGCGAGATCGAAACGGTGGCCCGGGATTGTATTGGAGTCACTGTAGACTACATTTTGAAGTGGTTTGGCATTCCCATTGATATGGAGGAAGCTATCCGGGAAAGAGACTGGTGACGACAATGTCCATTGAAAATATGTTTGGCGACCTGGATAAGATCGACATTCTGGCGGAAAAACCCGAAACAAAGGAAGTTTTGATGGTCCTCGTCTGCAACGGTTTCATTGACGGCTCCCCGGAAACA
>CALWZB010000086.1 GCA_944385915.1 uncultured Clostridia bacterium
GATGAAAGCATCCATAACAAGCAGGAGATCGTCAAAGCGGTGATCCAAATCGGTTAATGGCTTTTCCCTTTTTGCGGACTTCCCTTTGGCGAAGTCCGCTGTGGGAGAGGTGCGTCATAATAACTTAAACGTTAAACTCAGGAGGTACTTATGGTTGATTTACGAGGCAATCCGTTCTATTTAGACGAAGAAGGGATCCAGTGGGTGGAAGAAACCATCGAAAAGATGTCGCTAAAGGAGAAGGTGTGCCAGCTTTTTATGGACCCTTTGATGGGAAAGGACGAAAAAGCGCTTCTCGATTTTATCGGGGAATACCCCATTGCCGGCGCACCGTTTCGGACCATGCCGGTGGGTAATGGGGCGGCGCAGGAAATTCTCTCGAAAATGCAAAAGGCGTCGAAGGTTCCTTTGTTTTTTGCGGGAAACAATGAGGCCGGCGCCAACGGCACCCTGAAAGACGGCACACTGGTGGCATCCGGCGCCGAAGTGTTCGCTACAAGAGATCCTCATAACGCGTATCTTGTGGGACAGATCAGCGCAAAAGAGATCAGCGCGGTAGGATATAACTGCAACTGGGGGCCGGTGGGAGATATTTTGATGAACTGGCGCAATACGCTGATCAATACAAGGGCATATGGAAGCGATCCTGACTTTGTCAGCCGCTGTGTGGAGGAATTCAATCGGGGCTGTCTGGAAAACGGGGTGCTTCCATGCTTAAAACATTTTCCCGGCGACGGTGTTGAGGAGCGGGACCAGCATTTGGTGATCGGCAACAACAGCCTTTCCGTCGAGGAATGGGATGCGACCTTTGGAAAGGTGTACCAAAAGGCCATTGACAGCGGTGTGCCTATGATCATGGCGGCTCATTTTACCCTTCCCGCATACCAGCGGTATTTTTCTTCGGACATCAAGGATGAGGATATGCAGCCTGCCTGCACCTCAAAAGAGCTGATCGGCGGGCTGCTGCGAGGGAAGCTTGGCTTTAACGGGATCATAGTGACCGATCAGACCCGAATGATGGGATATTATGGGATGCGCCGGGTAGACGCGCTGGTAGAGACCATACGGGTAGGCTGTGACATCATCCTCGGGATCAACAATATGGAGGAGGATTATCAGGCGGTTTTGGCGGGCGTTGAGGACGGAAGGATCACAAAAGAACGCCTGCATGACGCGCTCGCCCGCATTTTAGGCGGCAAGGCAAAGCTGGGGCTTCATAAGAAAGAATACAATCCTCAGCCTCAGCGTCTGTTTGTGATCGGAAGCGACGCTCATCGAAACGCCGCCGCCCGGATCGCCGATAAGGCGATCACTTTGGTCAAGGTTACCAAAAAGATGCTGCCAATTCGTCCGGTGGAAGGAAAAAAGGTTGCTTATGTTTTACTTCGGGGACAGTTCGCTACCGCTATGACCCTTCTCGGAAAAGGGGTCGCTTCGGGAGGAGACGACGCTGTTTCGGAGCGCATCGTTTCGGCGCTTACCCAGGCCGGCTTTTCTCCGGAAGCGTTGGAAGACAGCACCCTCAAGGGAATCGACGGATTCACCTCTAAGCTGAAAGAGCGGTACAGCGCCGTCTTGATCTTTGCGGACGTAACCGGCTTTGCCCAGTCCAATTTTATGCAGCTCACCTGGCCTTCACCTATGAGTTCTCTTTATCCATGGTACATTCATGAGCTTCCGGTGGCGTTTATTTCCTTAAATTATACCAACCACCTGCACGACGTGCCACGCGTGCCGGTATTTATCAATGCCTACAACGATTTGCCGGAGACCATCTCATTGGTGGTGAAAAAGCTGATGGGGGAAAGCGCCTTTACCGGAAGATACGATGATCTGGTCTGGTGCGGCGGATGGGACACCCATTTTTAAATATCCGGACAGAAAAACTGCGCCGAACCATTCGGCGCAGTTTTCATTTTTGTTTAACGGAAGGATTTTTCCATTTTGTAAAGTGCCGCGATTCCTTTTTCGATCCGATAGGGAACCTGGACATGGTGGCCGCCGGAGTTCATCTCAAAGCGCACCCGTTCTTCTCCCAGCTTTTCTTTCAGCAAAGCGGCTGTTTTTTCGGTAGCAAAAAGGACGGTGGAAAACAAGGGATCGTTTCCTTTGTTTTCGGTATCCCCCAAAGAAAGGCAGACTGCCTTTTTATGGGGCAGACAACAGGATGCCAGAAAACCGGTCCAATCCGGGTACCAAAGGGACCCGGACATAGATGCGGCACCGTTTACGGCTTCACTTTTGCAAAAGCCGTAAAGGGCGAACAGTCCGGCAAGAGAATAGCCAAACAGGTACACCGAGGAAATCGGGTAACGTTCCTTTAATTGGGGAAGAAGCTTTGTTTCGATGAACGAAAGGAGCCGGTCACCTTCTCCCGGAAACTCTCCCCATGGCCATGGAGAGAAATCGTCGGTTTTCTCCGGGCAGAGAGCGAGACAGAAAAACGGAAGCTTCTGGTATCGTTTTTGAAGACGCTGCCAAAGTTCCTCGAAAGCGGCCTGGCGCAGCCCAAACCCCAAAAAGAGAGGAGCGGGGGTTTTGAAAGCAGGTCCGGTGGAAAAAAACGAGCGTCCGGCTATCTCTAAGATTTCCATGCGCTACCTCTTAGGCGGGAAGTTACTTTTGAATTTTTCGAGAAGCTCTTCGCTGAATTCCATCCCTTTCGCCTTCAGTTCCTGGGTAAAGGCTTTGGTACGGTTCAGGCCGTCGATGGCCTCCGAAGCGACAAAAAAGAAATCGTCGCTAACCGATTCCCGTTTTTTCGGTGCGACCCGGTAACGGTCTAAAACGGAAAAATACCGCAGATATGCTTTTTCGATGGCATCCTCCCAGGAAATGTAGATATCATTCAGCGCGTTGTTCCCGATTTTTTTCATATACTCCCGATGCGGGATGATCTGGGTCAGTATATTGGCGATGGAATCGGCGTTTTCCGATGCTAAGATCCCGTTTCGCTGATGTTCGATCCCCTCCGCGGCGCAGCTGTTGCGGATCAAAAGACTTCCCAAGCCGCATGCAGCCGCCTCACGAACCACGATCCCATTGGTGTCATAGGTCGAGGGGAACAAAAAGAGATCGGCGCAGGAAAAAAACGCCCGCAGCTTTTCCCGGTCACGGATAGCGCCGGTAAAGAGGCAGTCTTGCTCCAGCGATAATTTTTTCGCGTAGGCTTCCATCTCTTTGAGGTTGGCGCCGTCGCCGATAAATACCATGTAAAAGGGAAGGGAAGCGGCCTTCACCTTCGAAAGGGCATCTAAGATCAGGCGCACACCTTTATACCACATCATTCGTCCTACAAAAAGGAAGACCGGGCGGTCTTTGGGGATGGCATATTCGGCGATGACCTTCTCTTGATCTTTTAAGGGCGCGGGGCCTTTGGGAAAATCTACGCCGTTTTCCATAACGAAGTACTCTCCCCGGTAGCCTAAGCTCTTCAGATTTTCGCCCGCACCTTCGCTGACTACCCAAACCTCGTCGCAGGATTCGATGTTTTTTACAATATACCGAAGAGCCGTTTTTTGCAAAAAGCCCAGCGACACCGCGCGCTTGATATCAATATCAAACTTGGTATGATAGGTAAAGACAATAGGGGCGTCGACGGTTTCCCGCAGGACACGGGCGAGGCTGGTAGAAACGAAAGGGCAGTGGCTGTGGATCAGATCCGGCTTTTCCTTTGCCAGTGCCTGGATGGCACTGGCGCTGAAAGGGTATCCGGTTCGATATCCCAGCTGTTTTGTGGTATTGATGCTCCGGTAGCGCACCACCGGATAAGGGTAACGGTCCTCGACGCCGGGGTATTTGGGAGTACCCACAACGGCGTGACCGTATTTGGTTTCCACGGTTTTGGCGTAGTTCATCACCGCATTGGCAACGCCGTCAATAACCGGAGGAAAAGAATCGTTTAAAAGTGCAATATTTAATTTTTCCATTGTCATTTCTCCCGTAACAATGATCGAAGTTTTTTATTCTCACAGGATCATTGTACCATGTTTTTGGAAAGATGTCACCTTATGGGAATCAGTCCAGATGTCTCGCCAGGGTGGGAAGGACGATTATATGTTCCGGAGAAACAGCCTGGCGCAGACTTTTCAGCAAGATCTCCGCACATTTCCTTCCCGATTGGTAATTGGGAAGGTAACTGTAATAAAGCTTTTTGCGAAACATAACGCTCAGCAGTCCTTTAGCTAAAACCGCGACGGCGTTTTCTTTATGGAATTGGGTCAACATCGGCAACGCGATCTGTTCCATGCCGCTCCAGCTCAAAATCAGCGCGTCTTCGGGATCTAAAAAAGGAACAATGGTCTCAAGGATCTGCCGCAGCGCTTTCCGGTATTGGAACAGTTCCTTTTTTTCCTGCTCGCTGGCAAAGTCCATAAACATTTGGAAATTTCCGCCGCTGCTTTCGAATTCCAGATTATGTACCGTCAAAGACGCGTTGGGGAAAGAGGAAACCGCAAGGCGAACCCCCCGCTCCCGTTCCCATTCCTGGCGGGTGCCGTTATTGGGGCGGATATAGTGGAGTCTGCGGTATCCTTTTTGGATTAAAAGCTGGGTCAGATCTTTCGCTCCGGTGAGATAATCGATATTGACCGAGGAGATCTCGGGATTGGGCATATGATCGAAGGTGACAAAGGGGATCTTCCGTTCGATAATGAACCGTTCGATTTTTCGATCCAGATTGTTGCTGTCCGCGCAGACATAGATGATCCCGTCCACTTTATTTTCGAAATAAGCGCTCAGATACAAAGGCAGCCCGCCTTGCTCCATACTGGGGAGGAGAAGGCTGGTGTAATGGTTTTCTTCCAGATAGGTGCGTATCCCCTGGACCGTTTCCGCATAACGGGGAATGGTAAGCGCTTTGTCGATGGCGATACCGATACAGGAAGTCCGATGGGATTTGAGCGTTTTGGCGGTGCTGTTGGGAACATACCCCAGATCCTTCACCGCCTGCATCACCCGTTTTTTGGTATCTTCCGAAATGGTCTGATTGGATTTTTGGTTTAAAACATACGAAACGGTGGCGGCGGAAACGCCGGCCGCTTTTGCAACGTCTTTGATGGTAACATGGTTTTTCATGATATCCCTGCTTTCCGTTTCAGAAGATTAAATTTTAAGTGCGCTTTCCTATCTCATTTATAGCATATTGTCACAAAACAAGTCAACACTTTCCTATAAATTCATTATATTTTTGAAATTACATTGGCTTTTTTTGTCGCTATTGCCCATTGACAAATTTTGGAGTTCTGGTAAACTTAGCATGTAACTTAAACGTATAAGCCAACAGGAGGTATTTATGCTGAAAGTCTATATAGAAAAGATGGAGCGTTACCGCATCCGGGAAGGGGTTTTTCCCCTTATGGAAAGGGCAAACGCCTGCTTTACAGAAGTGATGAACGAGGAAGGTAAAGACGTAGGGAACAAAGGCTGGATCCAGATCCCCGATGAGACCGATGAGGAGCTTTCCTTGCTCCTTAAAAAGGCGAAAGCGGTGCGGGAGGACGCGGATATCTTGGTTTTGGTGGGCGTCGGCGGCTCCAATCAGGCAGCCAGAGCAGTGATCAAAGCCCTTGGAGAAAAAGGGAAAACAAAGATCGTCTACGGCGGAAACACCTTATCGGCAGTGAGCGTAAAAAAGATGCTGGAGAAGCTGGAAGGAAAAAGCGTTTATATCAATGTGATCGCCAAGAATTTTGAGACGTTAGAGCCGGGAAGCCACTTTCGCGTTTTGCGGGCGGAAATGGAGAAACGGTACTCGAAGGAAGAGATGACCAAACGGGTAATCCTTACCGGTACGAAAGGGAGCCGCCTCGAAGAGATCGCCAAGGAAAACGGATATACCTTCCTTTCTTTCCCTTTGGATATCGGGGGGCGGTATTCTGCTTTCTCTCCGGTGGCGCTGTTTCCTTTGGCGGTAGCGGGACTGGATATCAAGGCTTATCTTGCGGGTGCGAAAGATCAAAAGCAATCCCTTTTGTCGGCGGGGCCGGAAAACGACGCCGTCGTGTACGCCGCTTATCGGAATTACCTTTACCGGCGAGGATATTCGGTAGAGGTTTTGACCCAGTTTGAGCCGCAGCTTGACTATTTTATGAAATGGTGGGTCCAGTTATTCGGCGAAAGCGAAGGGAAGGAGTACGGCGGGATTTATCCATCCTGCGCCGGATACAGTGAAGATCTCCATTCCTTGGGACAGTATATGCAAAGCGGACGGCGGGATTTGATCGAGACCTTTCTTTCGGTCAAAGAGGTTTCGGCGTCCGTCGTGATCCAAAAAGACCGGGATTTTCGCGACGGTTTCGATTATTTGGACGGCGTTGATTTTAAGGATATCAACAAAGCGGCAGAAAAAGCCACCATCCAGGCGCACAGCGAGGGAGGGGTGCCCTGCTTTGTAGTGGAGCTGGACCGTATTGACGAGTACCATTTCGGCGCGCTGTTTTACTTTTTTATGGTTGCATGCGCGGTGTCCGGCAAAGTACTGGGGATCAATCCTTTCGATCAGGAAGGAGTCGAAGAGTATAAACGGAGTACGTTCCGACTGTTGGGTAAACAGTAGAAAGGAGTTTCCATGAAACATATTTTTCTCAACCTGAAACGGTTCGACGTGCCTAAGGCGTTAAACGGCGTCAATGCGCTCGCTCCTGTGGCCCAATGGGGAAACGCGGTGGTTTCGGGGATCCAGGATGGCATTTCTTCCTATTGCGACCAATGTGCGTTTTCGGTCTATTTTCCGGAAGCCCATCTTTTGACCGCCGTCCAGGCGAAAAATCCGGATATCCCGCTCCATATCGGCTGTCAGGGTGTTTGCGAAGGGGATCTTTCGGAAGGCGGCAATTTTGGTGCGCTGACGACACTGCGTCCTGCTGCAGCAGCAAAAGC
>CALWZB010000087.1 GCA_944385915.1 uncultured Clostridia bacterium
GTTTGGTTCTTTGGATCGCTGAAATTTCACCCGGGAGCGGCAGGTCTGAAGGTTAGTAGGGCCTGACGGATACTTCTCCGTTATGAGAAAATGAGCGCCTGGTTTTTCAGGAATTTGGGTGGTACCACGGAGGTTTTACGCTTTCGTCCCTTTGGGGATGGAAGCGTTTTTTTATTTGGATTCCCCTGGAAACCGTTAAAAGAAACTATGCGCTGGAGAATTGGAGGAAAAAATGCAAGAGCAGCTGCAAAAGATGAAAGAAGAAGGGCTAAACGCCATTTATGCCGCCGCCGATGAAAAGGCGCTGGATGCGCTTCGGGTGAAATACCTGGGCAAAAAGGGCGAACTTACCGGTATCTTAAAACAGATGGGGAAGCTTTCTGCTGAGGAACGTCCCGTTATGGGGCAGATCGCCAATGAGGTCCGCGCCGCATTGGAAAATGCCATAGGGGATTGCCAGAAAAAGCTGAAAAAAGCGGCTATGGACGCAAAACTGAAAGCCGAGGTCATTGACGTTACAATGCCGGGGAAACGCCGCTCTATAGGCAAGGTCCACCCCAATACGGCGGTTATGAATATCGCCAAAGAGATCTTTTTAGGTATGGGCTTCGATGTGGTAGACGGTCCCGAAGTGGAATATGACTACTATAACTTTGAAGCGCTGAACATCCCCAAGGATCATCCGGCGAGAGACTCCCAGGATACCTTCTTTGTTTCCGAGAATATCGTACTGCGCAGCCAGACCTCTTCGGTACAGGCACGGGTGATGGAGAAAAGCACCCCTCCGTTACGGATCATCTCTCCGGGGCGGGTCTATCGCTCCGACGCCATTGACGCCACCCATTCGCCCTTATTCCATCAGATCGAAGGTCTGGTTGTGGATAAAGGCGTGACCATGGCGGATTTAAAAGGGACGTTAGAGACCTTTTTCCAAAAGCTTTACGGCGAGGAAGCCAAGCTTCGCTTCCGCCCCCATCATTTCCCCTTCACCGAGCCCTCCGCCGAAGTGGCCGTGAGCTGCTTTAACTGCCACGGTGCCGGCTGCCGGGTCTGCAAGGGAGAGGGCTGGATCGAGCTTTTGGGATGCGGTATGGTCCACCCCGACGTGCTGCGCACCTGCGGCATCGATCCCGAGGTTTACAGCGGATTTGCCTTCGGACTGGGCTTAGAGCGGATCTCTATGCGGCATTTCGGCATTTCCGATATGCGGTTACTGTATGAAAATGATCTGCGCTTCTTGTCGCAATTTTAATTGAAATGGGACTTACGGAGGAAAAGTATGGATTTATCAATGAGATGGCTTAAGGATTACGTTCCTTATGACCAGGATATCAAAACCTTCTGCGACGGTATGACCATGAGCGGCTCCAAGGTAGAAGGATATCGAAAAGAAGACGAAGAGATCCAAAATGTGGTAATGGGAAAGGTCCTTTCCGTTGAACCCCACCCCGATTCTGACCATCTGGTGATTTGTCGGATCGATGTAGGGGGAGAAAGCCCGCTTCAAATCGTCACCGGTGCGAAAAACGTGGTGCCTGGCGCGATGGTGCCCTGTGCTTTGGATCACTCCCTGCTTCCCGGCGGCGTAGAGATCACCAAGGGAGAGCTGCGGGGCGAGGTCAGTGAAGGGATGATGTGCTCGTTAAGCGAGCTGGGACTCACTGCTCACGATTTCCCCTATGCGATAGAGGACGGGATCTTTTTAGTGGAAGAAGACTGCCGGATCGGCCAGCCGGTTACGGAAGCGATCGGGCTCAATGATACCTGCGTAGAATTTGAGATCACCTCCAACCGTCCCGACTGCCTTTCGGTTTTGGGGCTTGCGAGAGAAGCGTCCGCGACCTTTCGGCTTCCGTTTTTGCACAAAAAGCCGGTGGTCAAGGGCAGCGGCGGAAATATCGCCGATTACCTTTCGGTAGAGGTGGACAATAAAGAGCTTTGCTTCCGCTATTCGGCAAAGGTGGTAAAAAATGTAAAGATCGGTCCCTCTCCCCGGTGGATGCGGGAGCGGCTTCGCGCCTCCGGCGTTCGTCCCATCAATAACTTGGTGGATATTACCAACTTCGTTATGATGGAATATGGCCAGCCTATGCATGCCTTCGACTTAAAGTATGTCAAGGACGGAAAGATCGTAGTTCGCAACGCCCGACCCGGCGAGGTCATCACCACTCTGGAGGGAACAGAGCATCCTCTCACCGAAAGTATGCTGGTCATTGCCGACAGCAAAAAGCCTTCGGCGGTTGCCGGAGTTATGGGCGGCGAATACAGCGGTATTGCCGATGATACCCATACGGTAGTTTTTGAGTCCGCCTGCTTTAAGGGCAGCAGTGTGCGCCGGACAGCGAAAGCGCTGGGACTTCGCACCGAATCCTCCTCCCGGTTTGAAAAGGGGTTGGATCCGGAAGAGACCATGGAAGCGCTGCTTCGCGCCTGCGAACTGGTGGAACAACTTGGCTGCGGCGAAGTGGTTGACGGAGTGATCGATGTAAGAGGGGATATCGCCCCCAGGGAGAAGATCCCCTTTGATGCCGACTGGATCAACCGTTTTATCGGTATCCAGCTTTCGAAAGAGGAACAGGAACGGATCCTGCGCTCTCTCTTTTTTGAGATCGAGGACGGTAAAGTGATCTCTCCCACCTTCCGGGTGGATATCCATAATAAGGCGGACATTGCCGAAGAGGTGGCGAGGATCTACGGCTACGATAAGATCCCGGTGAAGAAGCTGACCGGAGAAGGAGAAGGAAGCTTAACTTACCCGCAAAAATACCAGCGGCAAATCGAGCAGTCTCTTTTGGCCAACGGCTGTTACGAAGTAATGACTTTTTCCTTTATCAGCCCGAAGGATTACGATAAAATCAATCTTCCTTCCGACAGCCCTCTGAGAAATTCGGTGGAGATCTTAAATCCTTTAGGCGAGGATACCAGCGTCATGCGGACCACCACCATTCCGTCGATGTTAGAGGTGATCGCTACCAACTACAATTACCGCAATCCCGCCGGTGCGTTTTATGAGATCGGCAATGAGTATATCAAAAAAGCGGCGGAAAATGAGCTTCCCGATGAAAATCCCCAGGTCACCATTGGGCTGTACGGGGATGGAGAAGACTTTTACAGCTTGAAGGGGATCGTAGAAAATCTTTTGGATGCGGGAAATATCCTTCATTACGAGATCGTCCCCGAAGAAAATGACCCGACCTTCCATCCCGGCCGTACGGCGAAGGTTTTGACCGGCGATACGGTCTTGGGTGTATTTGGCGAGATCCATCCCGCGGTTTTGGAAAATTACGGGATCGGTGTCAGAGCGTACTGTGCTAAATTCGATTTGAAGACGCTGACCCGGCTTGGGGTAAATGAGAAAAAATATAAACCCCTTCCCAAATTCCCGGCTTCTACCAGAGACCTTTCTCTGGTGGCGGACGAAAGACTTCCCATTGGAGAAATCGAAAAGGTGATTGGGAAAGCGGTCCCTGAGATCTTAGAGGAGATCAAATTCTTTGACGTATACCGCGGCGCGCAGATCCCGGAGGGCAAAAAAAGTGTTTCCTATTCTCTGATACTGCGGGCGGCAGACCGGACGCTGACAGTCGAAGAATGTGACGAAGCTGTGGCAAACGTCCTCAAGGCGTTGGAAGGCATCGAGGTATTTTTGAGGCAATAACTATTGTAATTTGAAGTTAAGTATGTTACACTGAATACAAAGGCAAAGATTTGTTCTTTGCCTTTGTAGGTATTTAAGTACAAAAGGCAAGGGAAAGGGGATTTGTATGCTGGATAAAAAAACGATGACATTTACGGTTGCTGACGATAAAGAGCTGGAAATGCGGCGGACACTGACGGTGGTGTACGACGCATTAAAGCAAAAAGGGTATAACCCCATCAGCCAGATCGTAGGATATATCCTTTCTGAAGACCCTACCTATATTACGACCTATAACAATGCCCGAAGCCTGATCCGGAAGGTGGATCGGGACGAATTGCTCCAGGCTATGGTAAAGGCCTATCTCACCGATTAAAATGCGGGGAAAAGAGGCGCTTTTTCGGGGCGCTCGCTTCGTATTGCTGGCTTTGGTTTTGCTCTTTTTGCTGGATTACGGATGCGTTTTTAAGAACTTTTTCGGTATTCCATGTCCCGGATGCGGGTTAACCCGGGCACATTTGGCGGCGCTTCGGCTCGATTTTAAGGAAGCGTTTTGGTTTCATCCTCTTTGGCCCTTTGTATTGCCGCTGGTTGGATTGAATTTTTTCCTTCGGGGAGAGTCATCTGTTCTGCGAAAATGGAATCTTGGCTTCGTTATTTTGTTTGTAGGCGTGTATGTGGCGCGTATGTGTCTGTTATTTCCCGATACACCGCCGATGGATTATAACGAGGATTGCTTTGTTTCGAGGCTTTTTTTGTTTTTCCAGTCAATTTTTCAGTGAGGAGTGACATACATGATAAAGCGGAAGGATTTTGTGACCGTTTTGCTTTTGAGCTTGGTGACCTGCGGGATTTATTTCCTCATCTTCTTGTATGAAACCAATGAAGACATCAACCGGATGGTAGGAAATGACGGCCAGGCAAAGGACGGTGCGACCATGATCATTTTGACATTGGTGACTTGCGGCATCTACTACCTTTATTGGATCTATGTCCAGGGGAATCGAATTAAGGCGGTTGCTGACTGTAATCGTATTCGATGCGATGAGACAGGTACCTTCTATCTGGTGATGGAGCTGCTGTCTTACTGTTGCTGCGGTATTATCCACTGGGTGGGTATCTATAAATTTATCGATAACTTTAACCGGTTGGCGGATGCGTATAATACTCATTTGAGCAATTCCGGCTACCAAGGTTGACAAAGAAAAAAGCTTTTGTTACAATGAATTTGTGAGTAAGCTGTGTGGCAGCGTGCTTTTGCATGAGGAAAGTCCGAGCATCACAGGGCAGGATAGCTGCTAACGGCAGCCGGAGGCGACTCTAGGGAAAGTGCAACAGAAAGATACCGCCAGATTTTCTGGTAAGGATGGAAAGGCGAGGTAAGAGCTCACCGGGGCAGGGGAGACCCTGCTGCCATGTAAACCCTATCTGATGCAACGCCGACTGGGAGGGTATCGTTGGCCCGACGCTCCCGAAGGGCGGCTTGAGCAAGGCGGCGACGTCTTGTCGAGATAGATTGTCACACCAGACAGAACTCGGCTTACAGGCTTAGTCACAAGCGACGCCCGTATGGGCGTTTTTCTTGCCTGCACATTGTCAATTTGTGTAAAATTCAAAAGAAAAATATTAAAAAAATGTAAAAAACATAAACGATTTGATTTGAAAGGAGGAGAAAGTGGATGGGACTATCCATACTGGTATGGGGAGTTTTGGTGATTGCCTTTTTGATCGTAGAGGGCATAACGGACGCGCTGGTTTCTTTCTGGTTTGCCATCGGAAGCTTGGCGGCGTTGATCGTTTCCCTGTTTCGCTTTTCGTGGCAGGTCCAGCTGCTGGTCTTTATTGTGGCGTCGGTGCTGATGCTTCTTGCGCTGCGGCCTTTGTCCAAGAAATATCTACATAGGAATATTGTGAAAACCAACGCGGATGCTTTGGTGGGGAAAGAAGGAGTGGTAAAAGAGCCCATCGATCCCCTTCGCGGCAGCGGCCGGATCTTTATCAGTGGATTGAACTGGGCGGCAAAATCTTCGGATGATCGTGTCATTTTAGAGGATACGCGGGTAGTGGTGGAGAGGATCGAGGGCGCCTCTTTGATTGTTACACCGGTGACGGAACGATAAGAAAGGAGCTTTTTTATGGAGTATATCGGTTATTTTATGCTGATTGCGATTGTTGTGGTTTTACTTTTGATTATTATCGGGAATATTAAAATTGTCCCTCAGGCGCAGGAATATGTGGTGCAGCGCATCGGTGCTTACTATGCCACCTGGGGCACAGGACTTCATTTTCTTGTCCCCTTTATCGACAAAGTAGCGAAGAAAGTGTCCTTAAAGGAGAATGTGGTGGATTTTGCACCTCAGCCGGTCATTACCAAAGATAATGTCACCATGCAGATCGATACGGTGGTTTTTTACCTGGTATCTGACGCCAAGCTGTTTACTTACGGTATCGATCGTCCCATTGCCGCCATTGAAAATCTGACGGCGACAACACTTCGTAATATCATCGGCGATTTGGATCTGGATGCGACATTGACATCTCGCGATGTGATCAATACCAAGATCACTGCGATTTTGGATGAAGCGTCGGATAAATGGGGAATCAAGGTCACCAGAGTAGAGCTGAAAAACATTATGCCGCCCAGAGAAATCCAGGACGCCATGGAAAAACAGATGAAGGCGGAGCGGGAACGCAGAGAAGCTATTTTGCAGGCGGAAGGCCGCAAAAAGAGCCAGATCCTGGTTGCCGAGGGTGAAAAAGAGGCTGTGATTTTGAAAGCGGAGGCAGAAAAGGAATCAGCCATTCTTCGCGCGGAAGCGGAAAAGGAAAAACAGATCCGGGAGGCGGAAGGTGAAGCGGAAGCGATCATGATGGTGCAAAAAGCTCTTGCCGACAGTATCAAGCTTCTCAATGATGCCAATCCCACCGATAAGGTCATTGCCTTAAAGGGGATCGAAGCTTTCGGTCAGGCGGCAAACGGAAACGCGACCAAGATCATCATCCCCAGCGAGATCCAGTCGCTGGCTGGTTTGGCGACTTCGCTCAAGACGCTGGTTTCCGATACGGATGTACAGTAATGGGAAAATCAAAGAGAAGGTGAAAGCCTTCTCTTTTCTCGCTATATCGAAGGAGGAAGGGCTTTGAGTAATCATATTTCCACAAAAGTGCTGTGGCTTTGGGAGATTATCAATGTGTTGGCGGTTTCCCTGATCGCCGCAGTGGTGTATTATGTGACGCCCTATCGTTCGATATGGTGGTACGGGGGCTTGTGGCTGACGGGGCTTTTGTTTGTATTGACAGCTTTTTTGTATCTGCCGCTGCTCCAGCTCACATGCGTCTATCAGGCGACCGAGGATTACCTCGAATATCGAAGAGGGATCTTCTTTATGAGAAAAAGCCGGCTTGCCCATAAAGCGGTGACTTCGGTGAGCTTAGTGCGCTCACCACTTTCTGTGCTGACGAAAACCACCGATCTTTTTGCCAGAGGAATGGGCGCGAATTTGTACCTTCCCTTTTTGGAAAAAGAGGAGGCAGAGGTTCTCGCCCAGTGGATCTCTTCTTATGGACGAAAGGAGAGAGGATGAATCCAAAAAAGTTTCGAAAACAGCATCCTTTCCTGATTTTGGACTGTATGTCCCGCTATCTTCTTTTTTTGCTGTTTCCTTTGATTCGTTCCCTTTCTCTTTTGGGGGGAGATTTCGCGGGATGGTGGCGTGGATTTTGGATGGATCTTCTGGCAGTTGCGCTTATCCTAATATTGGGATTGATCTATTGGTTCTGTTACCTGTACTGCGCGAAAGAACAGGAGATCCTGATCCGGAAAGGGGTTTTGCTGGCCAGCCGTTTGGGGATCCGCTACCGGGATCTGGCGACCTTTTCGTTAGAAAGGCCGTGGTTTTTGCGGCCCTTTAGAGTGGTGCGGGTAAAGATGGATACCGATGCGGGAAGCTGGAAAAAAGCGGACGTCGCTTTGCTTTTGAACCAGAAAGAGGCACAGCGCCTCGCAAAGCTGGTGGGGAAAGAACTGCAAGGAGAAAAAAAGCCCGCTCGTTCTTATCGAACAAAGGCGCTTTATGTAGCGCTTCTTTCCTTTTTAACATCCAACACTCTGTCGGGTGTTTTGTTTGCCTCTACTTTGATCAGCCAGTCCGGACGTTTGTTTGGAGAAGAAGCACAGCGGCTTTTTTTTGATACTCTTACCAATCTCGCACAGACTATCGTCTTTTGGCTGCCCCCCGCGGCCGCTATCTTGGCTTTTATTTTGCTGGGTGGATGGACTATCGCTTTTTTGCTCAACCTGATCCGCCATCTTCGCTTTCGCGTCTTTCGAAAAGGGCAATCACTGACGATTGATGCAGGACTGTTTACCTTGAAAGAAACCGAGCTTTCCGTTTCCCGTATCAACTACCTTTTGATGCGACAAAGCTTTTTGACCAAGCTGTTTGGATTTTATTCAGTGTTTTTGAACTGCAGCGGTTACGGAAAGGGAAGCGACGAATTATCTGCGCTGTTTCCTGCTTTGGATGAACGGGAGCTGAACCGTAGCCTTCGTTTTTTCCTTCCGGAGTATCGCTGGAAACGGCGGAAGATCCGTCCGGTCAAAAGGGCATTTACCCGGTTTATTATTCCGCCGCTAAGCTGGCTTCTGGCGGTAGTGGGTGTCTTTTTCTTGTTTTACCCTTTGATGAACCACTTTCGGACCTTGTGGTTTTTCCTTTTGATGATGGCGTCTTTGCCGCTGATTTGGTGGCTTTTTGTGAAAATCACTGCGTTTTTCCATTCGGGTGCCGGAGTCAAAGGAAATCTTTGCACCTTTTCTTGTACCTTTGGTTTTCGGATCTATACGTTGCTGATACGAAAGGAACGGATCGCGAAAGTGGAGGTGCGCGCGTCGTTTTTTCAGCGGATGATCCATTGCTGTGATCTGATCATTATTCCTTATTCGGAGCAGCCTCATCGATTTGTGGTACAAAATCTCTCCGAAGCGGAAACCGAGCGCTTCCTTGCTCAAATTGGACTTTCCTCTGGGGAAGAAGAAACCAAACGCCCCCGATTTTAAAACGCCTCCTCCGAAATTCGGAAGAGGCGTTTTTGATTGGGTCAGTGGATATCGAGAATATCTTTCAGGTTATTTCCGTTGTCTACCGGGTATTGGTGATCAAAACAGCCGGTGCAAAAGGAGATCTTCGCGTCCTTACAGGCCCGCTTCAATCCGTCGATGCTGATATACCCTAAGCTGTCCGCGCCGATCTCTTTGGCAATCTCCGGCAGCGTGCGATGGTTCGCGATCAGCGTTTCCTCCCGGTCGATATCGGTGCCCAAATGGCAGGTATGGCGGAAAGGGGGAGAGGAGATCATCATATGGACCTCTTTGGCGCCGGCCTGTTTCAAAGCGCAGATGATCCGTTCGGATGTGGTTCCGCGTACAATGGAATCATCCACCAGGACCACCCGCTTCCCTTCGATGTTTGCCTTCAGGGGATTGAGCTTCAATCGTACGGCATTGCTTCGCTGCGCCTGTGTAGGGGCAATAAAGCTCCGGGCGACATACCGGTTTTTTACAAATCCTGGCTTTAACGGGAGCCCGCTTTGGAACGCATACCCTGCGGCGGCGTCCAATCCGGAATCGGGTACGCCGCAAACGACATCTGCATCCACAGGGTGTTCCTTTGCCAGCTCAACCCCCATCTGAAACCGGGCGTTATACACGCTCTGTCCGTCGATGACCGAATCGGACCGGGCAAAATAGACATACTCGAAAATACAAAGGCCGTTTTTTTGGCTTGGCAGGATCTGTTTGCTGCGCGGCGGCTGATCCCGGTCAATGAATACCATTTCTCCCGGTTCTACATCCCGAAGGAAAGAAAACCCGGTTCCGTCCAAAGCACAGCTTTCCGAACAGATCACGTAATCATCTCCCCTTACGCCGATACATAGCGGGCGGATCCCCCAGCCGTCTCTTACTGCTATCAGTTTTCCGGTGCCGGAAAGAATGATGAGGGAAAAAGATCCGACAAATTGTTTGCAGGCCCGCTCCACCGCCGTTTCGATATCCCGACAGACAAGATCCTCATAGGCGATCAAAGAGGAGATCATTTCGCTGTCGTTGGTTGCCGTAAAGGCATATCCGATTTGCTTAAGCTTTTCCCTAAGCTCGGCGATGTTGACTAAATTTCCGTTATGGGCGGTGGCGATCCGTCCGGTCAGGTATTCGGTAATGATGGGCTGGGTGTTTAAACGGTTGTTGCTGCCGGTGGTGGAATAGCGGACATGTCCTATTGCCATACGGGCATGAGGCATTTTTTCCAGCACATCAGGGGAAAAGACTTCGCTGACCAGACCCAGATCTTTGTGGTGAAGGATGGATCCGCCGCTTAATAAAGCGATGCCGGCGCCCTCCTGACCGCGATGCTGGAGAGCGAGCAGACCGTGATATACTGCCGCCGGCGCATGGTCGTCTTGTATTGACCGGATCCCAAAAACACCGCATGCTTCCTCTACTTTCTGTTTTTCTTTCATTCACCCTTTCCTCCTTCTATAGAATAGCGCCGCAGCACCGCTTTGGCTGCGTCAGTTTTGCTGATCCGTTCGTCCATAGCCCGCTTTTCCAACAGACGATGCGCTTCGTTTTCGCTGAATCCTTCCCTTTCGATCAAAAGACATTTGGCGCGGCTTACTACTTTTTGTTCCGTAAGCTTTTCGGCAAGGGAATCGTTTTCCCGTTTTAACCGCAAAAGACGGTTTCTTGCCGCGAGACACAACCGGATGCATTGATAAAACCATGGCTTTTGAATGGGTTTTGGCAGTACACAGATCCCATAGTCGGTGACACGGGCGGAAACATCCTCTGCCATCTCTATTTTTACCATTAAAACGATCCCGGCAAGGGTAGATTCAGAAAGGCTAATAGCCAATTCATGGCCAAATTCATCCGGTAGCGGCGTATTGATCAAAATAAAATCAAAGCTGGCGGTAAGACAAAGCCTTCTGGCTTCTCCGCCGCTTTCCACTGCCACGCACTGGCACGGCAGTTCTCCCCGAAGCAGCGTCTCGATGCTTTCGATGCTTTTTTTCGAGGAAACGATCAAAATATGCTTCACAGGAACCCCTCTCTCATCGGTTTGTCGGCTTATTCATCGTAAAAATAAAGCTGGTGCTCTGCGATGTCCTTATCTTCGGCGGAAGCGATGGTTTCCCACTCCGAGGTTTTGACTTCAATAAATTTTTCGATCAGTTTTTTAGGGAGTACAGAAGCCGCAAATTCGCTGTTTTGCGCCGCCTGGATCGCTTCCATAAGGTTTTGGGGAAGGGCTTCATACTGCTTGGCGTCAATGGTATACATGTTCGCGTTGACAGGGTCGGGAAGGGGAATGGATTTTTGAATTCCCTCTATACCGGCCTGCAAAAGAAGGGTAAAGGCAATATAGGGATTGGTCCGCATATCCGGAGAGCGCAGCTCCATACGAGAATATTTTCCCTCCGCCGCCGGAATACGGATCAGCTGGGAGCGGTTTTGCGGGGACCAGGTAATGTACTTTGGCGCTTCAAAGGTCCCAAGCCGGCGATAGGAATTGGTAACGGGATTGAGAAACAGGGTAATTTCCCGGATCCGATTCATAATACCCGCGATAAAGTGGGCGCCTTCCTGAGACAAATTCCCGTCTTCCGTCTCGAAAATGTTTTTGCCGTTTCGGGTAAGAGAGAGATTGGTATGCATCCCGCTTCCGCTGTAGTTGGAAAACAGCTTCGGCATAAAGGATGCAAACAACCCGTTTTGTCCGGCGATTGCTTTTACGGTAGCTTTAAAAGCGGTCAGGTGGTCAGCAGTGGTCAGAGGATCGTTGTAACGGAAATCGATTTCGTTTTGCCCGGGGCCTTGTTCATGGTGGGAAACCTCGGGATAGATCCCCATTTTTTCCAGAGTCAGGCAAATCTCTCTGCGGATGTTTTCGCCCTGATCCAAAGGGGCAATGTCACAGTACCCGCCAAGATCCTGGGGAATGTCAGTCGGAAGCCCTTCGTTATCGGTTTTTAGCAGGTAAAATTCACATTCTACGCCGATGTTGCATCCATATCCCATATCCCGCAGCGATTGCTGAGTATTTTTTAAGATCTGGCGGCAGTCGCCTTCAAAGATTTGGTTGTCGGGAGTGCGAATGTGGCAGTAATACCGCATGACCCGGCCGCTCAACGAACGCCACGGCATCATCAGCATCGTTTCTTCTTCGGGAACCAAAAATAAATCGGAACGCTCGATATTTAAAAATCCCCGAATCGCCGAAGCGTCGAAGGAGATACCGGTCTCAAATGCGTGGGAAAGCTCGTAGGGCATAATCGCTAAATTCTTTTGCTTTCCAAAAATGTCGCAAAAAACCAGCCGGATAAATTTAATATCGTTGCTTTCCACATAGTCCAGAATTTCGGAGATATTCAAATTACTCACGATCCTTTCCTGAAAAATAAAAAACGAAAAAACGCCTTGAAAGAAAAAGAATGGCAATTTTCGTATTCAAGGCGATTATTCTATTTTCTAAGGGCAAATCCTTTAAAAATGCAATTTTATTGTATCACAGCCGTCATTTTATTTCAACTGGCAACAATTATGTTTTCTCTCCTCTATTTATTTAATTATATAGATATATTTCCAATATCTTTATTTTACAGGGGAAAATTTGAAGATTTGAGAAAAAACCCTTGACAAACGATGTGGAATCGTGTATGATATGAAAGTCGCTGAACGACAGAAGGAAATCAGCTGGAGATGTCGCCTAGTTGGTCGAGGGCGCACGACTGGAAATCGTGTAACCGTTAAAAGCGGTTCGAGAGTTCGAATCTCTCCATCTCCGCCAAAACTGCACACCTATTTTGATACCACAGCGTATCGAAACGGTGTGCAGTTTCTTTTTGCGCAAAGCCCCATTTTGCGGGCTTTGTGAATACCATTGAACGATAGCAGGCTCTGGGAGGACTGGAAAATGGTCGCCTCAGAGCCTGTTTGCATTTTTAGACAGCTTTCTCGTAAAATCCCAAAAACCACACCGTAAAATCACCAAAAAGGAAAGTGGAAAGCTATTGATTTTGTAGAAAAAGGGATAACCGGTTGAAGGATAACAAGGCATATGATATAATGAAAACAAAGAAAACAAACGTCTAGGTGGCGTTTCTTTTTTTCAAAAGGAACTTACCATTTGGAAACGAAGAAAGGAGATGGTGAAAATCAATCCCAATCGAAATATCGAACGCGCGCAGGAGCTATTGGAGATCTGCTTTGACGTCTTTTGCGAAAACGGATTGGAAAATACCGGAATGCAAAAATTAGCGGACGCTTGCAGGGTGACCAAAGCCGGACTGATCTATTATTTTGGAAGCAAGGATAACCTTGTGGTGGAGGCCACCGCCCACTGTATGGCCAAAGTCGAGGACGACTTTATGGCAAAGGCGCCCACCAGCTTTGAGGATATCGAGCGTTTTTTACAGGAAATGCCCTACCTGACCGCAAAGCTTCATGGAGCGAAATACCGCTTTATGTACCAGGTATACGCAAGTCCCAAATACCGGGAGTACGGCAAGGAATTTTTCAAAGGGGTCAATATCCGGTATCATAAGTATGCGCAACTGCTTTCAGGAAAGCTCCATATGCCCGTAGACTATATTCAGGGGATGATCTATATGTTCGTCCGGGCATGCGTCCATTACGCATTGTTTGAGGATGAGGAGTATTTAACTTGCCAGCTAAACGCAATCCGCAATTCCCTGCGGGCATTTATGCTGACTTATGTTCCACAGAAAGGGGATACTATATGAAAAAACGACTGATTAGCTTGCTATGCGCTTTCGCGTTGCTTATGGGGATGATGCCGGCTGCGGCGTTTGCGGGGTCGCTGACCTATCTGGCGCTGGGAGACAGCATTACCACCGGATATGGATTAGATAATAAGGACACGCAGAATTTTGCCGCTCTGTTGGCGGAAGAAACCGGCTTTACCCTCCAAAATAAAGCGGTTTCCGGCGCGACTTCGGAGGATCTGAAAAATCTGATCGAAGGCAACACGATTTCGAGTGAAATCACCAACGCCGACCTTATCACCATCACCATCGGCGGCAATGACATGATGAATGCACTGTACGAGCATTTGGCGAAATCATGGAATGAGGCTAATCCTGATGAGGAGCCTAAAACCGCGGCAGATATTCAGACAGACCTGATGAATGGAAACTTGAGTTCGTATCTATTCTATTTCCTTTCTTTTTCCATCGATGGAGCTTTGGAAACTTTCAAACAGAATCTACAAGATATTGTGACTGCCATCAAAGCGCTAAACACGGACGTAATTCTGGTTGTGGCGAATCAGTATAACCCCTATCAGGCTCTGTCGGAAAGCACAGATGGTATCTTAACAATGCTTCCCGGCGCATTTGATATAAAGATAAAACAGTTAAACGAAACGATTGACGAGGTCGCTGAAACAAAAGGCTTTATCGTAGCGGATGTCTATACGGCGTTTCAGGGGCAACTTGATCTTTGCAACGCGGCGGCAGATCCCTTAAACCTGGACTTCCACCCCAACGCCTTCGGCCATGAGTTGATTGCCTACGAGGTCTATTTGCTGCTGCCGGAGGAGGGCGGCTCCGCGGAAGCGGCCGGCGTCTCTGTGGGCGGCGTGACGCTCACGGGCAGCGCGGACAGCCCCGCCTACGCCAGGACGGACGAAAACGGCAGTGTCACAACAGAGGGCGCAGACGAAACCAACTACAACATCAAGTGGGACGGCAGCACCCTGACCCTGAAGGACGCCGCCATCGAAATGGACAGCAGCGACAGCGGGGCAATTGACCTTGTAAGTGAGGACGCGGCTGCGGCGCTGACCATCCAATTGGAGGGAAGAAACACCCTGCGCGCCCGCTATGGCATTTGTCTGGAATCTTATGTAGCCGCCACTCTGGCTATCGAGGGCGGCGGCAGCCTGTATGCCGGTGGCGATTTTGGCGGAATCCAGCTGGATAGTTTGGGCGCTGTCAGCCTGAGCATCGTGGACGCCGATGTCATCGCCGCGGCGAGCGGGATATCGGGCTGCGGCGTCCATCTGGCTGCCGGAGATGAGACCAGCGCCTCCCTGACTGTGGATGGCGGCAGCCTGACTGCCGACGGGGTCCGGGGGATTTGGTTTACTTTCGGCGCCAATGAGCATGACTCCGGCACTGCCAGCCTGACCCTCGGCAACAGCGCCCTGGTGGACGCCAGATACGGCGGGATCGAGGTCATGGGGAATGGCATCGTCGCAGGTGATGTGACGCCAACCGGCGACGGCATCGTCTTTGACGGCGACGACGGCACCGTGTACGGCGATGTGACCCTGCAGGAGGATGTGGAAATCGGCGCGGGCGAGAGCCTGACGCTGGGCAGCGGCGCAAGCCTGAATGCAGGCGGCCACAAGGTAATCATGGACGGCGGCACGCTGGACGGGAGTCTTGCGGCAAGTTTGGACGAGAGCGCAATCTACTACAAAGCCGCCGGCGTGTCGCTGTCGGCCGATAACCTGACGCTTGAGGAGAACGGCACCGCCACCCTTACCGTTTCCATCACTCCGGACAACGCCACGAACCAGAATGTGACGTGGAGCAGCGACCCCGGCGACGTTGTGACGGTCACGCCCGATGAGAATGACAGCAAAACGGCCGTCATTACCGCCACCGGCACGGGCACAGCGACCATCTGGGCCGCTGTAGACGATGAATTCGCCACCTGCACCGTGACCGTGAATCCGGCGCAGTACACCGTGACGGTGCAGACCGAGGGCAGCGGCACCGCGTCCGCATCCGCGGCCACCGCGGCGGCCGGAACCACCGTTACCCTGACTGCCAGCCCGGACGGCGGCTATGACTTTGCGGGGTGGGAGGTCGTTTCCGGCAATATCACCATCGAAAACAACGCCTTCACCATGCCCGCTGAAAATGTGACCGTCAGGGCCGTCTTTGCGCGGAGTTCCGACGGCAGTCCCATCTACACCCCCTCCCGCCCGAGCGCCGGGGAGCCGGAGGAAGCTGCGGAAACCGGCTGGGCCTATGAGGACGGCGTCTGGCGCTACTATGAGGATGGCGAGGCGGCGACCGGCTGGCTTTACACCGGCGGGAAGTGGTACTACCTCGACCAGAGCGGCGTCATGCAGACCGGCTGGGCGCTGGATAACGGCGTCTGGTACTATCTCGATCCTGAGACCGGAGAAATGGCGACCGGCTGGAAATGGCTAAACGGTAAGTGGTACTACCTCTATAGCTGGGGCGGCTTAGCGGAAGGCTGGGCGCTGGATAACGGCGTTTGGTACTATCTCGACCCCGAAACCGGCGTCATGCAAACCGGCTGGAGATGGATAAACGGAAAGTGGTACTATCTGAATGAAAACGGCGCGATGGCGTATAACACTACTATCGAAGGGTACTTCCTTGGCGCTGACGGCGCTATGCGTTAGACTGTTTGATACGGACGAAAGGGTGCCGCACATAAGTGCGGTACCCTTTGTTGATATGCGGCTCGCAACAGTTACCTTAGTGTTGATCGCTGTGGTTATTTGGAAAATGGAGCCTTGAAAAAAACTTTCAAAAAATCGGACAAACAAAGCCCGGAAAGGGGAAGGCCATGGTATCGATAGATCCTATTCAGATCCGGATGTTTCAGAAGCAAGATATTTCCTATTTTGTCCGGGAAGAAATGGCCCAGGGATGGAATTCCACCGAAGATAAGTTTCATAAGCGGAGAGAGGACCAGCAGGCGGGACGCTGTATTACCTTAACGGCGGAATATCGCGGATGTCCGGCAGGCTACCTCAGCGTCTATTGGGACTCTCCCTGGGGCCCGTTTGGAAATGCAGGGTATCCGGAAATCGTCGATCTTGCCGTGCTGGAAAAATATCGAAACCGCGGCGTGGGAAACCGGCTGATGGATGAGGCGGAAGCTCTTGCCGCCCAAAAGGGAAACTTTGTATATTTGGGAGTGGGGCTGCACAGCGGCTATGGCAGTGCCCAGAGAATGTATATCAAGCGGGGATATCTTCCTGATAGAAGCAGGTATCGAACCCGGCGACCTTGTGGTAGTTCGCAAGCAAAATACCGCAGAGGAAGGAGATATTGT
>CALWZB010000088.1 GCA_944385915.1 uncultured Clostridia bacterium
CAGATCGCCACCAAGGATGTGGATCTTGCCGGAAATGCCACCTGCGCCATCCATTATACCCCCATTCACTCGGTTATGGCGATCGAGGGCATTACCTCCCCCGACGGACGGGTGCTGGGAAAAATGGGCCACAGCGAACGGAGCATCGGAAAGAATATCGCCAAAAATATCGACGGGATCAAGGATCAAAAGCTGTTTGAAAGCGGCGTCGCCTATTTTAAGTAAGTCTTCTCCAATTTGCGTAGAATCAAAAAACCTGTATCCAATAAGGATACAGGTTTTTCGTTTGCCGGAAAAGATCAGTCCATCTTGAGTACCGCCATAAACGCCGACTGGGGGATCTCGACGCTGCCAAGCTGGCGCATCCGCTTTTTGCCCTCTTTTTGCTTTTCAAGCAGTTTTTTCTTACGGGTGATATCACCGCCGTAACATTTGGCCAAAACGTCTTTCCGAAGAGCCTTTACCGTCTCTCTGGCGATGATCCGGCCGCCGATGGCCGCCTGGATGGGAATTTCGAACAGCTGCCGGGGGATGTTCTCTTTTAAGTTTTCGGCGATCTTCCGTCCTCGCTGATAGGCTTTGTCCTCATGGACAATAAAGGACAGCGCGTCAACAATCTCTCCGTTTAAAAGGACATCTAACTTTACGAGTTTGGATTTCTCATATCCTTTCATCTCATAGTCAAAAGAGGCGTACCCCTTGGTGCGGGATTTTAAGGCGTCGAAGAAATCGTAAATGATCTCGTTTAAGGGAAGATCGTAGTGCATCTCTACCCGGGTCTTATCCAGATAGGACATGTCTTTGAACACGCCCCGGCGCTCCTTGCAAAGCTCCATGATATTTCCCACATAATCCACCGGCGTCAGAATATTCGCTTTGACAATGGGCTCCTCCGCCTCTAAAATCTGGCCAGGATCCGGGTAATTGGTAGGATTATCGATATATACCGTGCTGCCGTCGGTTTTAATAATCTTGTAGATAACCGAAGGCGCCGTGGTAATTAAATCCAAATTAAACTCCCGCTCCAACCGTTCCTGGATAACCTCCATATGCAAGAGCCCCAAAAAGCCGCAGCGGAACCCAAACCCCAGCGCGATAGAGGTCTCCGGTTCAAAGGAGATGGCGGCGTCGTTGAGCTGAAGCTTCTCTAACGCTTCCCGCAAATCGGTGTATTTGGCGCCATCCGCGGGATAGATACCGCTAAACACCATGGGGTTTACCTTCCGGTAACCGGGAAGCGGCTCCTTCGCCGGGTTTTTGACCAGCGTCACCGTGTCGCCCACCGTGGTGTCGCCGATGTTTTTGATACTGGCGGCCAGATATCCTACATCTCCTGCCGAAAGCTTTCCGCAGGGAAGAAGGTTTTTCGCCCCCATATGCCCCACTTCCACCACGTCAAACTCCGCGCCCGACGCCATCATCCGGATCCGGTCGCCGGGACGAACCGTTCCTTCCTTTAACCGGATATAGACGATAACGCCCTTATAGGCGTCGTAGTAGGAGTCGAAAATGAGTGCCTGTAACGGCGCGTCGGGATCTCCCTTGGGCGGGGGAACATCCCGAACAATCGCTTCTAACACCTCTTCGATATTGAGTCCGGTTTTCGCCGAAATCCTCGGCGCGTCCAGCGCGGGAATGCCGATGATGTCCTCGATCTCGTGGGCGACCCGCTCCGGGTCCGCCGCCGGAAGATCGATCTTGTTGATGACCGGAACGATCTCCAAATCGTGGTCCACCGCCAAATAAGCGTTGGCTAACGTCTGCGCTTCAATGCCCTGGGACGCGTCCACTACCAGCACCGCCCCTTCGCAAGCGGCCAGCGACCGGGACACCTCGTAGTTAAAGTCCACATGCCCCGGGGTGTCGATTAAATTGAATTGATAAGTCTCCCCATCCTGCGCATGATAGCTTAAATTCACCGCTCGAGCCTTAATGGTAATGCCTCGTTCCCGCTCTAACTCCATGTCGTCCAAAAGCTGGTTTTCCATTTCCCGCAAAGCCACCGTGTGGGTCCGTTCCAGGATGCGGTCCGCCAACGTGGATTTTCCATGGTCGATATGAGCGATGATACAGAAATTCCGAATATGCTGCATGGAATCCGACAAATTTTCCACCTCGTTATTTTTTTCTTTGACACCTCATTGTAGCATAAATTCCGGTAGTTGACAAGATTGTAGCGCCTTCCATCCTTTTAAGGGAAACGTGATATCGGAAGGCTTGCCGTTTTTCACCACAAAAATCTTAACCGCCCTGTAAACCCTTATAGGCTTTCTCTCCGGTTTCGTTAAGGGTGCCGTTTCTTTCTGCCCGCAGGCATAGAAAAAGGACAGTCGATCGTTCGGCTGCCCTTTTGACAAAACAACTATGATATTGCGTTTCTTATTTTATGACCTTTGAATCATTGTTTGTATATATTCTTCGACCTTATTCAGTGTGGTCACATCAGCTATACTTTCGTAAGTTTCCCGACTAAAAACAAGTCCATTTTCGGTCTCGAGGAAAGCATATTGTACCCCATCTAAAAAACCGTACTCCGCAATATCTTTCTTTACCAGGCATGCATGATTCTGCTTCCAAATAGAATTTTCGTCATTATAGAGTACCGGCATAAATATTCCAGTCATACCGGCTTTCATAGACGAAATGACATCTGTATCCTCTACCCAAATATCTTCTGAAATTGGGCACGGCAATAAGACAGACACCGTCTCACCCACTTTACAAGGACCTTGCAATACTTCTTTCACCTCAATTTGTGCAATCGCACGATATTCCTTGACCCCGGAAAAGTCTAATTCAATATTCCTAATTTCCAATACGATGCCTTTGAAAATTGCCATATCAGAAGTAGAAAACACTTCTTCCTCAGTCAGCAGCTGCAAGTCCATATTGGTGCTTGTTGCGGGTGCTTCATCAATGTACCGGGCAATGACATTGGTTGAATTATCCGATAATGCAATCGTCGAATGATCCGATGGTGTCATAGTGGGATTATCAGGCGATGTAAGGTCTTGCTGGTCAAAATAGCTTGTGAGAACACAAACACCAATAAAAAACATAACCGCAAGACAAGCTGCCATAGCCCTTCCTTTTTCCCAAACGGTTTTCTTCGCTTTCTTCTTATAATGAAGAGCTTCCTCAATGTATTTCGTATCCAGCTCCCGTATTCCCTGTTCTGAGCGCTCGAAAAACAATTCGATTATCTTTTCATCATCTGTCATTTCCCCGCCTCCTTTCCCGCTTCATCGATATATTACGGTTTTCGCGGTAAATACTACATCCAGCTTTATCTTTTCATATTCATTATACCGTATCCTCCACCTGATTACAAAACGGGTTATCGGTCTAACAGGAAAACATTTCCGTGTGATTTTGTTACAGTCTTTTCTTTTAAGTGTGCTATAATAAAGAAAAAGGAGGCGATCTATATGCTGTTTCATTTATTCAACAAGCCGGACATCAACGCAGGCGTAAAAGCCTGGAAGAAAACCGAAAGCGGCGTTTTGTTGGACGTACGAACCAACGAAGAATATGAAGAAGGCCACATCCCTCAAAGCGTCCATATCGACGTAAGTGAAATCCAAAAAGCAAAAGATATTTTGAAAGATAAAGACGTTCCCCTTTTTGTCCATTGCCACAGCGGCGCCAGAAGCGCTTACGCGGTGCAGCTGCTCAAAAGGATGGGATACCGCAGCGTAAAAAACATCGGCGGGATCGCCTCATACACCGGTACCGTAGAGAAAGGAGCAAAAAAATGAAAGTCATTATCGTAGGCGGCGTCGCGGGCGGCGCTTCGGCGGCAGCCAGACTTCGGAGACTTAACGAAAAGGCGTCTATCACCGTATATGAAAAAAGCGGGTATATGTCTTATGCCAACTGCGGACTCCCTTATTATATCGGCGGGGTCATTACCGGGGAAAGAGATCTGACTCTCCAAACCCCGAAAAGCTTTTACGACCGGTTTCATGTAGATGTCAAGGTAAAGCATGAGGTCATAGATATTGACGCCAAAAACAAGACTGTCACCGTAAAAAACCTGAATACGGGAAATGTTTTTACCGATCCCTATGACAAACTGGTCCTTTCTCCCGGCGCCAAGGCGATTTGCCCATCCATTCCCGGCGTGGACGGAGAAAAAGTATTTACCCTTCGCACCGTGGAAGACACCCTTCGTATTTTTGATTTCGTCAAAGAGAAAAACGCCAAAAGCGCTGTGGTGATCGGCGGCGGCTCCATCGGCATCGAGGCGGCGGAAAATCTGAAGAACGCGGGTCTTTCGGTAACACTGGTGGAAGCGGCGCCCCAGGTCCTTTCCTTTTTGGATGAAGATATGGCGTCACAAATCCACGCCCTGCTTCGCAAAAAGGGGATCACACTTCTTTTTAACAACGGCATTGCCTCTTTGGAAAACGGAGACTGTACGCTGCAAGATGGACAAACCCTTTTAGCGGATATGATCCTCTTGGCGATGGGCGTGACACCTGATACCAATTTAGCCCAAAAAGCGGGACTGAAAACCGGTATCAAAGGCAGTATCGTGGTCAATGAACGGATGGAGACCTCGGATCCTGATATCTACGCGGTAGGCGACGCCGTAGAGGTGACCCACTTCGTCACCGGGCAAAAGGCGCTGATCTCCTTAGCCGGTCCCGCCAATAAGCAGGGCCGGATCGCGGCGGACAATATCGCGGGCGGAGACAGCCGCTATAAAGGAAGCCAGGGCACCTCCATCATCAAAGTGTTTGATTTAACGGCGGCTGCCACCGGCATCAACGAAAAAACCGCCCGGGGAGCAAATATCCCCTGTGAAAAGGTGATCCTCTCCCCCGCATCCCACGCAAGCTACTACCCCGGCGGCACCGTTATGACTATGAAGGTGCTGTTTGATCCCGCTTCCGACCGGATCCTCGGCGCCCAGATCGTAGGCTTCGACGGCGTAGATAAGCGCATCGATGTCATCGCCACCGCGATGCGCGCGGGCATGAAGGCAAGCGAGCTTGCCTCGTTGGAGCTGGCTTACGCCCCGCCCTATTCCTCGGCAAAGGATCCCGTCAATATGGCGGGCTTTATGATCGAAAATATCGTGACCGGAAAGGTGAAACAGGTAAGCCTGGCCGAACTGGATGATGCCGAAAACGATCCCCATGTATTTTTGCTGGATACCCGCACCCCGAGAGAATACGCGTCGGGTCATGCCGCGCATTTTGTCAACATTCCCGTGGATGAGCTTCGGAATCGTCTCTCGGAAATCCCCGAAGGAAAGAAAATCTATGTCATGTGCCAAAGCGGATTAAGAAGCTATATCGCGGCCCGGATCCTTATGGGATACGGATGGGACGCTTATAATTTTACCGGCGGATACCGGTACTATTCTATGGTGGAAAGTGAAAGACTTGCCGCAAAAAATTCCTATCCCTGCGGCATGGATAAATAGTGGACAAACGATACCTTTTATGCTATAACAAAAGAAAAAAGAAAAGGAGTAAGAAAAATGGAACAGAGATTTTTTATTTGCGAGCATTGCGGAAATATGATCGCCATGGTCAAGGATAAGGGCGTACCGGTGATGTGCTGCGGCCAGAAAATGACCGAGCTCATCCCCGGCACCTCCGACGGCGCGGCGGAAAAGCATGTTCCCGTATATACGGTAGAAGGAAACAAGGTAACGGTCACCGTAGGGGAAGTATCGCATCCTATGACAGAGGATCACTATATCGAGTGGATCTCTTTACAGACCAAAGCCGGAAACCAGAGAAAAGCTTTAAAACCGGGCGACGCACCCAGCGTATGCTTTTATATCTGCGAGGGCGATGAGATCGAGGCGGCTTACGCCTACTGCAATCTCCACGGCCTTTGGAAGGCGTAAGCGATGCTGGAAGTAGGAGCCAAAGCCCCCGATTTTACCTTGCCGGACAAAGATAAGCGTATGATCTCCCTCTCTGATTTCGCCGGAAAAAAAGTGGTCTTGTATTTTTATCCGAGAGACAATACCCCCGGCTGTACCAGACAGGCATGCGCCTTTGCCAAAGGGTATGAGGAATTTCAAAAGCGGAATGTGGAAGTGATCGGGATCAGCAAGGACAGCATCCTTTCCCACACCCGCTTTGCCGAAAAATATTCTCTTCCCTTTATCCTTCTTTCCGACCCGGAGCTGACGGCGATCCAGGCATACGGCGTATGGCAGGAAAAGAAGCTTTACGGAAA
>CALWZB010000089.1 GCA_944385915.1 uncultured Clostridia bacterium
GTTCCTATAATGCCGGGGATCACTGCGCCGATCTGAGCTAAAATAGTGCCAACGATCAATGTGCAGAAAAGGCCCTGTGCCATTCCGGACATTCCGTCCAGAAAAATATCGGAGAGAATTTTTTTCAGTTTTTGCATGCTGTCTTCTCCTATCTTTTTCTTTTCATTGTAACATATCCAGCTATCCTACCACAAGAGAAGAAAATTAGGAAATAAAGTTTGTTTTCTTTTTATTCTTAGCCAAATTACCAAACCCAAAAACAGCTTTGCTTTATCCGTTTTCCATGCTAATACAAAAAAGCGTTTCCGCTTTCGCGAAAACGCTTTTTCCTACGGGGTTTCAATGACATAGATCTCCATGCGCTTGGCGCCAAACTGGCAGCACTCTTCATAGGTATCAAAGAAAAGGTCCACCTCGACCCTTCCATCCATAAGAGCAATCCCGGTATCGGCGGCCACCGCATAACCGTAAATGAAGGAGTCATCCGCCGACTTGATATAAAGAAGACTCCCGTAAGGGATCACCGAGGGATCCACCGCGACATGACCGACGATTGCATATCTGCCGCTGGCGGTTTTGGCACCTTTTTTCGCACTGTAAGCGGTCCCTTTTCCGGTCACCAGGTATTCGTAGCTTTCCGGATCTCCGTTCGCATTGAGAGAAATAAAGGAAGGAGCATTCGTCTCTTTGTAGGAAAGGTTCTTATCTCCTACCAGATACACCGCATTTTTCGGCTGCTTGGTCACCGTTGTTTCGGTAGACACCGTTTCTACCGGCACCCCGTCCAAAAGCTTCTCGGTTACCGCCGTTGTCTCGATCCCGTTTTCTCCGGCAGTTAAAAACTGGGTCACGCCATGGGTCAGACACGGGGTGTATACATATTCATTTTGATAGGAGAGGGTTTTTTCCGTTTTGGTCACCCGGTAGGTGATCCGGTTTACCGTCACCGACTCTCCCGGCTGCAAAACATAATTCAAAGGCAAGGATACGATATCCTCTTCCCCCAAAGTCACACCACAGCGCGAAAGCGCCGTCTCTACCGTCTCCTGCAGCACTTTAACGGTTTTGGTGGTTCCATCCACAAAAACCGAGACATCATACGCCCGCTCCAGCTTAAAGTGGAAATGGTTGTACTCCTCCCGTTCTACCGTATACCGGTCGTAGGGAGAGAGCTTTAACTGCTCCACAACGTCCTCTTCTACGCTATCCAAAGAATAATACCGGGTCTCAAGCTGAACCGTCACCTTACCGTTTTCGTAAACATCCACCTGGTTTCCTTCCGAAGTAAAGCTTCCAAAAAGAAGAATAGATGCTGCCGCCAAAAGCAAGGGACCCATTCCTTTGATCCATTGTATTGGTTTCATGGTGCACTCCCTTTCTCGTTTTCCCAAAAGGAAAATGACAAGTTGTAACCATTTTACCAGTTCATTTCCCTATGTCAAATGGACAAGACCATCTGAATTTTATTTAAAATTCACAAAAGCGGGAAGAAAAAAAGAAGAGAAAGAGCCGCTTTCCCTTCTTTTCTTTCTTATTTTTCTTCAAAATTTCGGTAAAATTAACAAAGTTGTAACCTTTTGGATACAAATCTAAAAACAAGAGAAAACAAAAGATATCCTGCGAAATAAAAAGAATATTCCTCTTTTTATTCATAGATCATCTGATTTTTTCAGAAAGCAGACTAATCCTCGGTATCTTCAGCCCATCCTGCTGCGCGTTCTACCGCCCGCCGCCATCCCAAAAGCAGGGCCTCTTTTTTGGATTGCGACATGGAAGGGAAGAAAACCTTCTCGATTTTTCCTTCTGAAAGATCCTTTTCCTTAAAAAAGCCGCAGGTCAGTCCTGCCAGATACGCGGCGCCTAACGCCGTCGTTTCCCGGTTTTCCGGACGGAGTACCGGGATCCCGCAAATGTCTGACTGAAACTGCATCAAAAAGGCATTGGCGCAAGCGCCGCCGTCCACCCGAAGGCTTTTGACCTCTATGCCGGTATCAGCTATAATAGCGTCCAAAAGCTCCTTGGACTGGTACGCAATCGATTCCAGCGCCGCACGGATGATATGGGAACGGTTGGCGCCCCGGGTGATCCCCACCATAGTCCCTCTTGCAAACATATCCCAATAAGGCGCGCCGAGACCGGTAAACGCCGGTACCAAAAAGACTCCGGCAGTATCCTCGACCTTTTTCGCAAAGTACTCCGAATCCTCGGCCGCCTCGATCAAATGCATCTCGTCCCGAAGCCATTGGACCACCGATCCGCCGGTGAAAACGCTTCCCTCTACCGCGTAGCAAACCGATCCGTCCGCCGTCGCCGCCAGGGTGGTCACCATGCCATTTTTACTGTAACAGGGAGTGCTTCCCGTATTCATCAGCATAAAGCAGCCGGTGCCGTAGGTGTTTTTCACATCCCCCGGATGGATGCACCGCTGTCCAAATAACGCCGCCTGCTGATCTCCCGCGACACCAGTTACCGGCACCGGCACCCCGTCGATCACAATATCCCCAAAATAGCTCCCTGAGGGCTTGACCTCGGGAAGCATCGCTTTCGGGATGTCCAAAAGCGCCAGGATCTCGTCGTCCCAGCACAGATTTTCGATGTGATACAGCATCGTCCGGGATGCATTGGTACGGTCGGTAGCGAAAATTTTGCCGCCGGAAAGCTTCCACATCAGGAAGGTGTCCACCGTGCCAAAAAGGATCTCTCCTTTTTTCGCCCGCTCTCTGGCGCCCTCAACATGATCGAGGATCCACTTGATCTTGGTAGCGCTGAAATAGGCGTCGGGCAAAAGGCCGGTCTTTTTGGCGATCATCTCGCCGTATCCCTCGTTTTTAAGCCATTCGCAAACATCCGCCGTTCGCCGACACTGCCACACGATGGCGTTATAAATGGGCGTACCTGTCTCCTTTTCCCAAAGGATGGTGGTTTCCCGCTGATTGGTGATCCCGATTGCCGCCACCGTTTTCAAATCAATGTTATGCTGAAAGATCAAATCGATCAGTACGCCGTACTGGGAGGAAACGATCTCGTTGGGATCATGCTCCACCCAGCCCTCTTTGGGATAGTATTGGGTATACTCCCGGGAGACCGACGCAAGGCTTTGGCCCTCCCGATTATATAAAATGGCTCTGGAGCTGGTAGTACCCTGATCCAAGGCGATGATATACTCTTTTTCCATAAACAGCCTCCTTTTCATCACTTCTTTCATCTTACCATAGCCTTCCAAATAATTCAACAAAACTCCGCTGTCCTCCGGCGCAAAAACTGTCAAAGGAAAGGAATTATCCCCTTTCCTCTTTTCTTTTTTGGGAAAAATGGTATGATGAGCTTTGAAAAAGCAAAAAAGAAGGAACGTCATGAACCAAACATTTTCCACCCTGACCCGGGGAATGAAAGATGGATTGCCCATCTGTCTGGGGTATTTTTCCGTCTCCTTTGCCTTTGGAATGGAGGCGGTGGAAGCAGGACTTCCCGTCTGGACCGCACTGCTTATATCTATGACCAATCTCACCTCCGCCGGTCAGTTTGCAGGACTGACACTGATCGCTTCGGGGGGCGGATTTTTGGAGCTTGTGGTGACAACGCTGGTGATCAATATCCGCTACACGCTGATGAGCTTTTCTCTCTCCCAAAAATTTTCCCCCGCGGTTTCCCGCCCGGTGCGCGCTCTTTTAAGCTTTTGCAATACCGACGAGATCTTCGCCGTAGCTATGGGGCAAAAGGAAAAGGTGACCGCATCCTATTTTCTCGGTCTTTCCATCACTCCCTATTTGGGATGGGCGCTTGGGACCCTGTTCGGCGCTGTAGCTTCGGGGCTTCTCCCCCTTTCGGTGCAAAGTGCCTTAGGGATTGCCATCTACGGGATGTTTTTAGCGATCTTCATTCCTCCCGCCCGCCAATTTCGCCCCATTCTTTTTGTGGTGGTGTTTGCCGCTCTTTGCGGCGCGCTGCTGTCGCTGGTCCCCTTTCTCTCTTCGGGATGGAGGATCATCCTTTGCGCCGTAGCCGCGTCGTTATTCGGGGCGCTTCGTTTCCCCATCAAGGAGGAGACCGTATGAATTTCCCTTACGTTTTAACTTGTATCGCCCTGATGGCGGTGGTAACTTACCTATTGCGGATGCTCCCTTTGGTTTTGGTCAAAGGGCAGATCCAAAATTCCTTTGTCCGTTCCTTCCTTTATTATGTCCCCTATGCGGTTTTATCCGCTATGACCTTCCCCGCCGTGTTTTCTTCCACCTCCTCCCCCGTCTCCGCTGCCGCAGGTTTCGCCGCGGCGGTGGTCTTATCTTTCTTCCGCCGGGGACTTTTGACGGTGGCTCTTTCCGCCGCAGCGGTGGTTTACCTTACGGAATGGATCATGCATTTGTTTTGACCTGAAAATGGAAAGACCGGTTCTTAACGAGCCGGTCTTTTTTGTTGACAAAACCAAAAAAGAGGGTATAATAAAATGAGAGTAATTCTCATTTTAGGAGGAACCTTTATGGCAACCTACAATACCTCCGCCCGAAAGCGGATCCTTTCTTTTTTAAAGGAACATGCCCAGGATCAGTACACCATCGAGGAGATCATCCAAAAAATGGACGGCGAGCACCTCCCGGGAAAAAGCACCGTTTACCGCCAAATGGACCGGCTGGTCCGGGACGGTCTGGTCCGTCGGGCGGTCCAGGGAGAAAGCCGCCATTTCCTCTACCAGTTTTCCGGAGGAGAGGAATGTGAGACCCATCTCCATCTGCGCTGTACCGACTGCGGAAGGCTGTTTCATATGGAAGAAGAAGAAAGCCGCGAAATTTTACAGCAGATCCGGTCACTGCGCAATTTTTCGGTAGATCAGGAAAAAACGGTCCTCTTAGGGCGGTGCGACCGCTGTGCCAAAGAAAAAATGAAACCATGACCGGTTTGACCGGGAAAGAAGGAAGTTTATGAAAAAAATCATAGGTTATCTGCTGTCGGCGGCGATCTGCCTTTCTCTTTTTGGGTGCAACAGCGCTCCCGAAAACAGCGACAGCTTCAACATCGTCTGTACCATTTTCCCCCCATACGATTTTGTCCGGACGCTGACCGAAGGACAAGAAAACGTAAACGTCACCCTGCTTTTAAAAGCAGGGCAGGAAAGCCACGATTACGACCCGTCCTCCGGAGATATCGCCTCGATCCATGACTGCGATATGTTTATCTATGTAGGCGGGGAATCGGATCAATGGCTGGATGATATCTTTTCCACTACCGATCGGGAAAATAAAACCATTCTCGCCATGATGGATATGGTGGATCCTTTGGAGGAAAAAATGGTGGAAGGCATGGAGGAAAGTGAAAAAAGCCACGGCGGCCTTTCTTTAGAGGAATACGATGAACATGTCTGGACCTCGCCGAAAAACGCTATGGAGATTGTCAGCCAGATCGCCGACGCTCTCGTTTCCTGCCCCCAAATCGATGAAACCCTGCTCCGGCAAAAGGAAAGCGCTTATTTGGATGCTCTTTCCGAACTGGATAAAGAAATGGAAAAAACGGTGGATGAAGGGAATCAAAACACCATTGTCGTCGCCGACCGGTTTCCCTTCCGCTATCTTTGCGAGGATTACGGTATCGAATATTTTGCCGCTTTTCCCGGCTGCGCCGCAAGTACCGAGCCTTCCAGCACGACTTTGCTCTTTTTGACCGATAAGGTCAAAGAGCTTTCCCTTCCGGTGGTATTTAAAATCGAAATGTCTGCCGCCAATATCGCAGACCACATTGCGAAAGAGACCGGCGCAAAGGTTTTGACGCTCCATTCCTGTCATAACCGCACAGTGGAAGAGGAACAACAAAACGAAACCTATCTTTCGTTAATGGAACAAAACGTAGAAAGCCTAAAGGAGGCCTTAAACTGATGGCACTTATCACCTGTGAGGCCCTTTCATTAGGATATGAGGGAGGGACGGTGGTATCCGACCTCTCTTTTACCGTCGAAAAAGGAGATTACCTTTGCATTATCGGCGAAAACGGATCGGGAAAGAGTACCCTCATCCGGGCGCTTTTGGGGCTAAAAGAAGTCAGCCGGGGGAAAATCCGCTACGGCGACGGCTTTTCCAGGCAAGGGATCGGATACCTTCCCCAGCAGACTTTGGTTCAGCGGGATTTTCCCGCCACCGTCACCGAGATCGTCTGCACCGGTTTTTTAAACCGAAAGCGCTTTTCCTTTTTCTATTCGGAAAAGGAAAAAAAGGAAGCGGCCGACATTATGGATAAGCTTTCCGTCTCTTCCTATAAAGAGAAAAGTTATAAAGCCCTTTCCGGAGGTCAGCAGCAGCGCGTGCTGTTAGCGAGAGCCCTTTGCGCCGCCAAGGATCTTCTCCTTCTGGACGAGCCCACCGTCGGTTTGGATCCCCTGATGTCGGCGACACTATACCGCGTAATCCAACAGCTCAACCGCGAAGGTCTCACCATCATCATGGTGACTCATGATATGGAGGCCGCCTTGCGCTATGCCAGCCATATTCTTCATCTCCATAAGGACACCTCCTTTTTCGGAACCAAAGAAGAATACGACCATTGCCAGGTCTGCGCGCAATTTTTAGACGAGGGGGAAACGCCGCATGACTGATTTTCTTTCCGCGCTCGCTTCCTTTTTCTCTTATCCCTTCGTACAAAAGGCGCTTTTGGTAGGCTCTCTGATCTCCCTTTCCGCCGCTCTTTTGGGAACTACTTTGGTGTTAAAGCGCTATTCGATGATCGGAGACGGCCTTTCCCATGTGGGCTTTGGGGCTTTGGCGATTGCCACATCCTTTCATATCGCCGACGTGGCGGTGGGATTTGCCCTTCCGGTGGTGGTGATCGCCGCCTTTTTTCTCCTGCGCCTCAGTGAAAACAGCAAGATCCACGGAGACGCCGCCATCGCTTTGATCTCTACCACTTCTTTAGCGATCGGCTATATGGTGATGCATAAAAACGGAACCAATGTGGATGTGGGAAACTATATGTTCGGAAATGTATTTACCATCACCGACAGCGACGCGGTTTTCAGCGTAGTGCTTGCAATCGCGGTCATGCTCTTATTTCTCCTTTTCTATCACAAGATCTTTTCGGTGACCTTTGACGAAAGCTTTTCCAAAGCGATCGGCGTCAGCCCTGCGCTGTATAACGGTATGATCGCCGTTTTGACCGCCGTAGTGGTGGTTTTGGGAATGCGGATGATGGGGACCCTTTTGATCTCCGCTTTGATCATCTTCCCGTCTTTAACATCCATGCGGTTTTGCAAAAGCTTTTTTTCCGTGGTCACAGTCTCCGCCGGGATCTCCTTACTCGCCTTTCTTTTGGGGATCCTTTTGGCGCATTTCCTCGATTTTCCCGCTGGAAGCACCATTGTCGTAATCAATGCTCTTTTCTATCTTGCGGGAATGATCTTTAGCAAAATACGAAGCCGTTTATAATTTCTTTTTGGTTTCTTTACAGCTTATTTTCTTTTTTCACAGATTTTTTTTGCTCCGTTCACCAAATCCCTCGTTAGATCGTGTATGATTGTAGTATTCAAAGGGGGTGAGAGCAGAGATTCTCAGTCAACCATTTTCAACAAATACCTTTTAGGAGGAATTTCTTATGATGAATAAAAAACGTGTGATCGCTTTGATTTTGGCGGTCGCTTCCGCTATGACGATGATCTTAGCTTCCTGTAACGACGATGATACAAACTCCAGCAGCGGCTCTTCCGTCATCACCAGTTCGGATGAAGAAAGCTCGGATCCTTCCTCTTCCGAAGAAAGCGAGGATCCTTCTTCTGAGGACCCCTCTTCGAAGGACGAGACGGATGGTGAAGAAGAGACTGCACCCGCGGCAAACACCATGGCGAAAATTACTGCTATTGCAGAAAACGAGTACTCCGCCGTTTTGTACAGCGGCGATGAGATCACCGATTTCACTTTGGTAGATGCTTCCACCTTTACCGAAACCACCGACACCGTTTCCTTAAACATTCCGTCGGACACCTCGGTTTTGTTAATGGCGGACGGCGAACTGACAGAGGGAAGCCTTTCCGATATCGAAATCAACGATATGGTGGTATTCTCTGAAGATGCCGACGGCAATATCCTTCAGATCGTCGTTTACTAAATCGATTTTTATGTTGCATTCTCTTCCATTCTTTTTCTCATATTTTGTTTTGTTTTTTGTTGCGTAAAAAAACGGCTATGGAATTTTTCCATAGCCGTTTTTTCTGTTACGAGCCCTCCGCCGCAGACGGCGCCGGTTCTTCTATGTAACGGTCGAAGCAAAGGTTGAGATCCACATTTCCCTGGATCCCGTCCACACTTCCGGACGCGGTATACTGCCACATAGCGATCCGGTACGGGTAATAGGGATTGTTGCGGTAGCTCGCAAGCCAGATATCATAAGGCTCAAGCCGCTCGGGTTCCGTCTCTTCCAAATACCACCGCACCGAAAGATACACTGCGGGCGTATAGCCGGCGCTTTGGATCTCCTGACAAAACGCTTCTATGATGTCGGTTCGAAGAGCGGGTGAAAGAGCGTCTGCTCTCCCCGTTTTGGATGCAGTCTCCTCGGTATCGAAAACCACAGGATACTCCAAGGTATATCCGTCGATATGCTCCAAAACGAACCTTGCCTCCTCGATCGCTTCTTCCACAGTGACTGCCTGAGAGTAGAAATAAACACCTGCCGGAAGGGATACTTCGTTGGCGCCGCTGATATTGGCGTCAAAATATTCATCCAGACAGACTTTGCCCGTCTCATAACCCCGGTAGCCCAATCGGATCATAGCGTAATCGATACCGTCTTCCTTGACCTTCTGCCAGTCGATCTCCCCTTGATACTTGGAGACATCAATGCCGCAAAGCGCCCCTACGGTGCCGTCGTCATACTGAAGCCGTCCCTTTTCGTCCCAGAAAAGCTGATCCCAGTCTAAGGTGTTTTTCTCTAAGGTATCCAAAAGTTCATGGTACACATAGCCGTTTTCACCCCGATAGATGAACACATCGGGAAACAGCTGCTGTAAAAAATCGGTCCCCGGCCCGTACCGGTCGGCGCTTTCCTTTACCTTCCCGATAAACGCCTCCAATTCCTCATTTTCCTTTTCCTCAAGAAAAACCGCCATAGAGGATTCGTTCTCCATAAGCGCTTCGTTTTTTTGAAGCAGTTGAAAAATGATACCGGCAAGTACCAATACCGTCACCAAAAGGATCAGGCTGATACAAAACCAAAGCTTTCCGTAATTTCGTTTTCTTTGATCCAAATGCTTTACTCCTCCCTGTTTCGATTCGACAAAAATCGCTTTTGTTTTTGTCTTTACTATCTTATCATATTCAGAAAAGAAAAGCAAAATCCTTTTTGTGGTTTACAAAAAAGAAAAAAACGTTTATAATAAGGAAAAGGCTGCGGTTTTGGCTGCAGGTAGAAAAAAGAAAGGAGGGGTTTTCCAAATCGCCGTTTGGAAGGCCTTATATTTTTATGCTTAGACATTTGATCGATCCTTTGGATCTTTCCAGGGAAGAAGTGATCTCCTTACTGGATCTGGCGGATGATATGAAAAAGCATCCGGAAAATTACCGGGAAAAGGCCCGGTATAAAAAATTAGCTACCCTGTTTTATGAGCCCAGCACCCGGACCCGGTTAAGCTTTGAAGCCGCAATGCTGAATTTAGGCGGAAATGTGTTAGGCTTTTCCGATTCCAACCAAAGCTCCGCGGCCAAGGGCGAAAGTATCGCCGATACCATAAGAGTGATCGGCGCCTACGCCGACATCTGTGCTATGCGCCACCCCAAAGAGGGCGCCCCTCTCAGAGCCTCCCGGTACTCCAGGATCCCGGTGATCAATGCGGGCGACGGCGGTCACCAGCATCCTACCCAGACCCTTACCGACTTAATGACCATAAGAGAGCGGGCAGGACGGTTAGAGGATCTGACGATCGGCGTCTGCGGTGACTTGAAATTCGGCCGCACCGTCCATTCCCTTATCAAATCCATTATCCGATTCCCCAATATCCGTCTGGTACTCATCTCCCCCGAAGAGCTCAGAGTCCCCGATTACATTACCGAGGATGAGCTGAAAGCCAAAAACATTCCCTTTACCGAGGTGCGTTCTCTGGATGACGCGATGCCGGATCTGGATATTCTGTATATGACAAGAGTACAAAGGGAACGCTTTTTTAATGAAGAGGATTACGTTCGTTTGAAAAACTCCTATATTCTGACCGTCGATAAGCTGCGTCCGGCCAAAGAGAGCTTAGCCATCCTTCATCCCCTTCCCCGGGTCAATGAGATCACTCTTGCGGTAGACGACGACCCGAGAGCCGCTTATTTCGAACAGGCGGAAAACGGCGTTTATGTACGTATGGCGCTCATCTGCTTTTTGCTTGGACTCTAAAGGAGGAACATATGCTTTACATCGACAGCATTCAAAACGGACTGGTCATCGACCATATCAAAGCGGGGACCTCGATGCGGATCTATCATCTGCTGAGACTGGACCGGCTGGACTGTGGCATCGCCATCATCAAAAACGTCCGCAGCGAAAAATACGGACGAAAGGACATCATCAAAATTGAAGGGGAAATCGACCTGAATCTGGATATTTTGGGATATCTGGACCCCAATATTACCATTGTCATTATCAAGGACGGCAAAGTTTCGGAAAAGAAAAGCCTCACCCTCCCCAAAACCCTCACCAATGTCATCCGGTGCAGCAATCCCCGCTGTATCACCAGTGCCGAGGAGGGAATCGACCACATTTTCGTCCTTTCGGAAAAAGGGCGCTATCGCTGTATCTACTGCGACGAGGAGTTTCATCCCTCTCGTTCGTAACAACGAAAAAAGGAGAAGATCATGGGTAAATATTTTGGAACCGACGGCTTCCGGGGTGAAGCCAACAAAGGGCTCACGGTGGAACATGCCTACAAGGTAGGCCGGTTTTTAGGCTATCATTACGGAAAAGACCATAAATGTACCGTCGTCATCGGCAAGGACACCCGCCGGAGCAGCTATATGTTTGAATACGCTTTGGTAGCGGGACTTACCGCTTCCGGCGCCGACGCCTATCTTTTGCATGTCACCACCACCCCCAGCGTTTCCTATGTGGTGCGCACCGAGGATTTTGACTGCGGCATTATGATCTCCGCCAGCCACAATCCCTACTATGACAACGGCATCAAGCTCATCAACCAAAACGGGGAAAAGATGGAGGAATCGGTCATTTCCTTAGTAGAGGATTATCTGGACGGACGGATCCCCGAGGTCCCCTTCGCAAAGAGGGAAAGCATCGGGCGGACGGTAGACTACTTCGCCGGAAGGAACCGATATATGGGATATCTCATCTCTTTGGCGAGCCATTCCTACAAAAACTTTAAAATCGGTTTAGACTGCGCCAACGGGAGCGCCTACACCATTGCCAAAAGCGTTTTCGACGCGCTGGGCGCGGACACCTATCTTATCAACAACCGCCCCGACGGACTCAACATCAACGAAAACTGCGGCTCGACCCATATTGAGGGACTGCAGAAATTTGTCCTCGACAACCACCTGGACGTAGGATTTGCCTACGACGGGGATGCTGACCGGTGCTTAGCGGTGGACGAAAAGGGAAATGTGGTAGACGGCGACCAGATCCTTTATCTTTACGGTCGTTATATGAAAGAGAGAGACCACCTTACCAACAATACCGTTGTCACTACCGTGATGTCTAACTTAGGGTTGTATAAAGCTTTCGACGCCTTAGGAATCCAGTATGAAAAAACGGCGGTAGGCGATAAATATGTCTATGAAAATATGCAGCGCTACGGCCATAAGATCGGCGGCGAAAAATCGGGACACATCATTTTTTCCAAATATGCCACCACCGGAGACGGCATTTTGACCTCTATCAAAATTATGGAGGCGAGCTGCGGAAAGAAATCCACGTTAAGCGAGCTGACTGCCCCGGTGATCTTCTATCCCCAGATCCTTCAAAACGTTTTGGTGGAAGATAAGGAAGCGGCCCAGAATGACCCGGATGTGACTGCTGTAGTCAGCGAAATCACAAAAGAGCTGGGAACAGACGGCCGGATCCTCCTTCGCGCCAGCGGCACCGAGCCTATGGTCCGGATCATGGTGGAAGCCAAAACTGAGGATATCTGCCGGGAAAAAGCCGATCTTGTGATGCAAAAGCTCAAAGAAAAAGGGCACCTTTCCTAAACTGAAAAACACCCTCGGCAAAATGGAAGGGGGTCATAAGAAAGTAATATTGCTTTTTGCAGGAACGGCATGGCTTCGGTCATGTCGTTTCCTGTTTCATTAGTTCGTCCACGGGGATAAAGCCCACAAGGTCATAGGAGATGCGGAT
>CALWZB010000090.1 GCA_944385915.1 uncultured Clostridia bacterium
CTTTCAGCCGGTGACGCCGTCTCTCTTTTGGGGTTGGAAGCTTACTTTGCCCGTTCCAAGCGTTTCTTTTTATGATGATAGCACATTATGTAAAAAAAAGCAAGGATAAATTCAAAAACTCTTTTTCCTGACGAAAAAAGCGGTTATTCTTCCTGAGATAGCGGATGAGAAGACGAGATGGATTGAACGGTATAGTTTTTATCCGCGTCTCTTACTACGGTATAATACATAATCTTATCCGCCTCCGGCTGATACGCGTTTCCTTCCAGATCCCCTTCCCAGCTCAATCCCGGCGGCAGGTATCCCACCGTCAAAATGTAGCCGTCCTCTATTTTTTCGATTTTCTGGATCTCCGGCGAGTAGGACATAATATAAGGTGTGGCGGGGAAAATATAGGTTTTATTTTCTTCGTCATAATTGATCATAAAAGAGCTGTCCCCTACCGTCTGGTGAGTATAGGTCACATTCCCGAACAGTTCTCTGATCTGCACCTCAATATCTCCCTGGGGAACGCTGATGAAATTGAATTCATCCGCCGGATATTTAGACACATCTTCGTTGATGATCAGCCTCCACACCGCAGCGGTGATAATGGTGGTATCTGTCGCCTCAGAGGGAGAAGCAAAAGGAGGAGGATCCTGCATCACCAAAGGTAAGATCATAGTGGAAAAAGCGGTCTTTTCCTTGGTATGATTGATGGCGTCGCCCACGGCGCTGATACCAAACCGCAAGGTGGTCACCAGTCCGATCAAGGCGAAGACCAAAACCACCGCACCAAAGACCGCCACCTTTCTTCCTGTGTGATCCCCTTTAGCTGTTTTGGGCGAAGGATCCTTTTTGGATGGGGAGGACTTTGGTTTTGGGGTCCGCTTTGGAAGCGGAAGGGAAAAAGGAATCTTTTTTCTCATAGTGTATACTCCTGTTTGTCAAATGGATAAAATACTGTCCGCAAAGAGAAAGGGAAAGGGCGTAATAAGGATAAAAGAAAAGAGGAACCACCAAAAGCGGAAAGGCAAGCCAATACGGGAGAAAGGAAAGTTGTAAAGAAAAGACCAACGGTTTGCCGGTTTGTTCGGCGGAACGCAAAAGCGCTTTCCGACAGGAAAGGGATTCATCCGAAAGGAGAAGATAATCGGCGAGAAAATACCGAAGCTGGTAATAATAAAAGAAGACCATCCCCAGCAGCAAAAGAACGCCCGTCAAAGCCAAAAGAAAGACGCGAAGCCAAACAGACACCGTCGACCGGTAATCGGAAACGAGAAGATATCCGAAAAAAGGGATCATACCTGACCCCGCGAAGAATATCGCCGGAAAAACCAGATACATCTTTCGAAGAAAATATACCCCAAGGCTTTTCCGGTACAGGCGAAAGGATGCAAAGGGCAGAAACATTTCCCGCACAGGGACGCGGTGCCAAACCGTCTGGCGGTAAAAAAAGCGTTTGACGCCAAACCGAAACGGGACCAGCACCAAAAGGTGAAACAGAGAAAACCACAAAGTGATCCCAAGCATAACCGGGGAAAGAAAAACCTCACCGGAAAACCAATCCACCGTCATACCGGCGTTTTTGCAAAGGAAGTAAAGCAAAACGCTTTCCCCAAGCCGTGCCAGCAGCAAAACCAAAAGAAAAAGCGACGCAGCCGCCGTATTTTTCTTCCAATTTCTCTTAAGGATCTCTTTGGCTTCCTGTTTCAGTTTTTTTCGCATCGTTTCCTCTATTCTTGCTTCTCCTCTTCGAGATCGAATACTTCGTATTCCCGGCGCGGAGCATCGGTTTCCTTTCGATATGGAACGACGTCAAAAACCTCAAACACATTGTCACGGTGCCACAGCTGGGTGGTCAGTAAAAGCGCAAACCCCTCTCCCGGCCCGGCCTGCCAGCGCAAAGGCTCCCGCTTCGGGTATCCGTGCGCGGCAAGAAGATTCATCATCATACCGCTGTGCAGAATCAAAGCGGCGGAAGTGATCTTTTGTTTCATCATATCCAAAACAACGCGGGAAAACCCCTCTTCACAGCGAAGACGAAAGGCGTTCATATCTTCCCCGCCCGAAGGGACGGACCGCATCCCACTGTCTGTCCACGCAATAAAGCGGGGATCCTCTTTGAGTTCCTCTACGCTTTTGCCGTCCAAAAAGCCAAAATCATACTCTTTTAGCTCCGGTACCAGCATCAGCGGCGCGTCGGGATAAAGGATCTCCGCCGTATCGAGACAGCGCTGCATAGGAGAGGAATATACCTTCTTTACCGAAGGATACTCCCCGTTTTGTTTCAGCTCTTTTAGGGCGTTTTCTCCCTCGCGGCAAAGAGGCGGATCTGTTCGTCCGATATACCGCCCTTCCAGGTTGCCTAAAGTCAATCCATGACGGATCAGGTACAGCTTATAGGTGATCATATGCTCCTCCATGGTATCAAAACCGTACTCATCCATAGTATGATACCATGTTTTTGATTTTAAAACAACGTCTTTCACAAAATTTTGAAAGCTTTCATAACAGTTTCGACAAAAAAAAATATTCTCGACAAAAAGCTTTACAAATCGTAACTTTTCAACTATAATTTACATTACGTTAGAATTTTTCCGCATGAGGAGGTGTCCACCGTGAATTCCGATTTTCCCCGCATTTTGTCTTTGCTCCGAAAGGAACGGGGGATCAGCCAAAAGCAGGCGGCGGCATCTCTGAACATTTCCCAGGCTCTTCTTTCCCACTATGAAAAAGGAATCCGGGAATGCGGATTGGATTTTGTGGTGAAGGCGGCTGATTTTTACGAAGTCTCCTGTGATTATCTTTTGGGACGTTCTCCCGAGCGAAACGGAGCGACCCTTTCGGTAGAAGATATCCCTGAAGGAGAATCGGTGGGAAAAGATAACCGTATGCGGGGAAATCAAAGTATCCTCCCTACACTGAATAAAAAGCTTTTGACCAATTCTCTGAATGTCCTTTATGATCTTTTGGGAAAGCTCAATTCCAAAGAAATGACGACCATGATATCCGACTTTCTAATGCTCTCCATCTACCGGATGTTCCGCTGTCTGTATAATGGAAACCGGAAAAATGAACAAAACTTTTTTACTGTTCCCAAGTCCTTATACGCTGCGAAATCTTTGGCGATGATGGCGGAGATCGAAGCGGAAGCCAATTTGCTGACCGATGAGGGACTCTCGAAAAAAGGGCTTTCCGAAGAAAGCCGGGCGGTGCTTTCGATGACCTCGGAATCTCTGTCTGCAAACTACCCCAAATCGGCCACCTCCCTGTTTAATTTGATCAAAAACAGCGAGAAAAAATTGGAACGCCCTTCGAAATAACGGAATACAAAGCTTCCCAAAGTATCGGCTTTTTCCCCGGTATTTGGGGAAGCTTTTTTTGGTTTCAATGGAAAAAATCGTTTCGTCTATTTTTTTCTTTTCCGGCAATAATACTACCGTGTCATAAGGGAAACTCGGCACAAAAGGAGTGTGAAACGATGAAATTCAAACTGATCTGCGCAGGGCTTGGACTGGCTCTTTTACTGAGCAGCTGTAATCTCTTTGACGACGCCGCCAGCGATATCGGAAGCGATATCTCCGATATGGGAAGCGATCTGAGCTCGGATCTTTCGGATGGAATGAAGGACGAGGAAAGCAGCGAGGAAAACGGCAATTTAGATAACGACCATCAAAACAGCGATCATGACGGTCAAATCTTCAATGACGACGATGAGAAAAACACCGATTCCGATTCCCGACCGGAAAGCGAAGACCAAGACGACCGGGAAGAAAGCGCGCCAACCGGCGCGCTGCCCTCCGGGAAGGTCTCCTCTTCTTCGCCGCAATGGGATCTTTCTACGCTAAACAACGAAAAATTATGCTGGGGCCAGGGCGTCCAGTTAGACGAAAAGAACCGTCCTTACGGCTCTTTGAACTACCAGGAAAAGTACGGCATATACGACGCTTATTTTATCGGAGAAGAGGAACCGGTGATCTATCTGACTTTTGATGAGGGTTATGAAAACGGCCACACCGCCTCCATTTTGGATACATTGAAGGAAAAAAACGTCAAAGCCATCTTTTTCGTGACTTTGGATTATATCAAAGCGGAACCGGAATTGGTCCAGCGGATGATCGACGAAGGGCATGTAGTGGGAAACCACAGTGATAAGCATCCTTCCTTCCCTGACGTCAGCGTGGAGCGCTGCGAACAGGAGATCACAAACGTTCACAACTATATGCTGGAACAGTACGACTACGAAATGACCCTGTTTCGCGCACCGGCGGGAGAATTTTCCGAACGGGTTTTAGCTCAGGTCCAGTCTTTGGGATACAAGAGCATTTTCTGGAGCTACGCATACAAAGACTGGGAAGTAGATAATCAGATCGGGACGCAGCAGGCCTATGAAAAAGTAACCGGCGCCCTTCATCCCGGCGCTATCTACCTTCTCCACGCGGTATCCTCCGATAACGACGCTATCCTCGGCGATTTTATCGACTATGCCCGAGAACAGGGATATACCTTCGAATTGTTTGAATAACAACCAAAAAACGCTCCTCCGGGAACCATCCCCAAAGGAGCGTTTTTGTTTTAGAAGTCACGCTTTCATCTGACGGATGTCCTTTCCTACGAAGGTCAGCGTCGTAAACAAAGAGAACAGCCGGGAAATCAAACGGTTTTCGTACCGTGTTTGAAGCTGCGCCACCGTGAGATTGGTGCTGATCAAAGTGGGGCGCTTTCGCTCCAGCCGGGTATCGATCACCCGATAGAGAGAAGCTGTTCCAAAGGGGGAAGCATATTCCGCGCCCAGATCATCCAGCACCAGAAGGTCCGCCGCCATCATTCGGCCCAGCGTGTCCCTATCGGGAAGACGTCCGAAGCGCTCACCCTCCGCCCGGTCCATAAAGACGGAAACGGTATCATACAAAACGGTATACTCCCGTTCCATCACCCGATTGGCGATAGCCAAGGAAAGATGGGTCTTTCCAAGTCCCGTCTCCCCTAACATCAAAATCCCCTTTGCATGTACAGAAAAGGTCTCGGCATAATTTTTACAAAACCGAAGAAGCTCCTCCATATGTTCTCTGGGGACAATGTTTCTTCGAAGATCCTTTTGACTGGGATAATACTGAAGGGAAAAGCCGGAAAAATCAGTCAAGGTGAGCGTGCTCTCCTTCTTTGCGTCCTGCGCCGCAAGCTGGGACAAAAGCCTGTCCAGACAACGGCATGGCGTTCCCTTTACATAACCGGTATCATGACACAGCTTACACTGATACGCAAGCTCCAGATAATCGGCGGGATATCCGTTTTTCAAAAGAAGCTCCTTTTCCCTTTGCTGAAGGGCCAGATTTTCCCGTCTCATTTTTTCCAACGTCTCTTCAAAATCCGCCTGTCCCCTTAAAATCAGCTTAGAAAGCTCTACCGAAGTCATCGCCAAACGACGGCGGATCTCCATCACCTCAGGAATACGGTCAGCGATCTCCATTTCTCTCCTGCCCCGAAGGATCTCCGCCTCTCCCCGTCTGGATTCCAATATGGACAATGCTTTGGAAAGGTAATATTCTTTCATGGCTCCTCCTAATCTATCTTCGGTATCTCCATACTCCGCCGTTCAAATTCCTTTAAATCGTAAGATGTCTCTTTCCCGCTTTTCTTTTTGGAAGGCTTGGTCTCCTGTTTGGCATCTTTGGGCGTGGCGATTCCACTTTGGTGCCAGTTTTCCAGAATTTTACTCATATAGGGAAAGGAAAGCTGTCCGATACGGTCCATCGTCCTCTCATAAGCCAATAAAATCATTTCCGAATCAAATCCAAGCTGATCGAACCAAAAAGCAATGTACTCCCGCTGCTTTTTGGAAAGATTGGAAGAAATACCCAGCGCGAGGCGAATCGTCTCTTCCCTGCTGTGGCGTTTGGTTTGCTCTTTGAGGTATTCTTCTGCCCGGGTATGGGTATTGATCTCTTCCTCCGCCCAATTAGCGCAAACCTTTTGTATGTAGGAAAACTGTCCTTTGCCAAGATCGATGCAATATTCCGCCGCCATAAGGATCACATCCGCCGGCAAGCCCATATATTCACAGATATAGACATACCCCTTGATTTCCGTTTGGGTCAAAGGACGGCCGTAAAGGGACTCCAGCACTGAAAACAAAAACCGAAGCTCTTCCTTTTTTTGAATAGTCTCCGCCGTTTCCGCCGCAGTCAGCGTATTGGCACTTACCGGCATCGCCTTTGGTTCTCTTAAGGGAAAAGGAGCCGGACGCGCCGTTTCCTGATCCGAAAGGACGCCGTCGGTATCTTTCAGCACGCCCTCCTGCTGCCAGTAAAAAAGAGCTTCCGCGACATCACTTTTGGGAAGGGACAAAAGCGTCCCCAACCGGGACGGGTCGGTGGTATTCTGCCGCAAAACCGCTAACAGCACCTTCCACTGAACACCGCTGGCAACAGAAAGATACCGATCCAATATCGACATGGGAACCGCTACAAAAGATGGCAGTGCCCCCGTATTTTCAACAGTCATGTTGTCCTCCTAACGATCAAAAAGATAGGATTTTACCATCGCCAACCCTTCCCGGATATAAAAGGAAGGAACCAACAACGGGTGCGTTTTCGCACCGTATGCCGTCGCCAGAGAAAATCCGGTCCGTTTCGCCAATAAAATCGCGCGTGCGCAATGATAATCGCTGGTAATGATTTTTACTTTACAGTCTTCGACAGGCTTCTTGCTGTGGGTTTGGATGATCTCTCTGGCAAACTCTAAATTTTCGTGGGTATTGGTAGAGCGGTTCTCCACCAAAATCCGGGAAGCATCCACGCCCTGTTCCATCAAATACGCCGCCATCGCATCCCCCTCCGCAAGAGCTTCGTTGGGACCCTGGCCGCCGGTCACCACAATATATTCTCCCTGATATGCTTCCAATGCTGCATCCAGGCGCTGCTTCAAAGTCAGGCTCAGCCGATCCTCCCGAAGCCCCGCGCCCAAAACGATCAGATAATCCGCCGGCTTTTCGTCCCGATGCAAAACGCCGGAAACCACTACCGCTTCTCCCACACAAAACAAAAGGAAAGCAAAACAACCCCCGATAATCAAAAAACGTTTTGCCGGCAAAAACCACGAAAAAACCTGTAAGCGAGGTAAAAAATATCCGAAAAGACAAAGCGCCGCACCAGCTGCACCTAAAAAAGCATTAAAGGAAACCGCGCCCATACAAAGGGTACAAATCAATACGTACCCTACTAACAAACCACCCAAAAAAATACAAACCCCACGCATTTTGTTCTCCTTAAGTATAACACATTTTCCCCACTAACGTCTATACAACATAAATATTTCATAAGAAAAAAGGAAGGGCACCAAAGGCACCCTTCCTTAAAGGTTTTACATCAAATTATTCGTTGATCTTGGAAACAACGCCGGAACCAACGGTTCTGCCACCCTCACGGATAGCGAAACGAAGACCTTCTTCGATCGCGATGGGGGTGATCAGCTCTACGTCAAACTCCAGGTTATCGCCGGGCATCGCCATCTCGACACCGTCGGGAAGGGTGATGATACCAGTAACGTCGGTGGTTCTGAAGTAGAACTGAGGACGATAGTTGTTGAAGAAGGGTTTATGACGTCCACCCTCTTCTTTTTTCAAAACGTACACAGAGCAGCGGAATTTGGTGTGAGGATGAATGGTGCCGGGTTTGCAGAGAACCTGGCCACGCTCGATCTCAGTTCTCTGGATACCACGAAGCAGAGCACCGATGTTATCGCCGGCTTCCGCGTAATCAAGGATCTTACGGAACATTTCGATACCGGTAACAACGGATTTCAGTTTCTCATCTTTCAAACCAACGATCTCAACTTCGTCGCCGGTCTTCAGCTGACCTCTCTCAACACGACCGGTAGCAACAGTACCACGACCGGTAATGGTGAAGACGTCTTCGATCGGCATAAGGAAAGGAAGATCCGCTTTCCGCTCGGGAGTAGGAATCCAGTTATCAACCGCATCCATCAGTTCAAGAATAGGAGCGTAAACGGGATCGTTGGGGTCGGTAGAGGTAGACTCCAAAGCCTGAAGAGCAGAACCACGAATGATGGGCGTATCATCGCCGGGGAAATCGTACTCATTCAAGAGCTCACGGATTTCCATTTCAACGAGATCCAAAAGCTCTTCGTCGTCAACCTGGTCCGCCTTATTCATAAATACAACGATATAAGGTACGCCAACCTGACGGGAAAGAAGGATGTGCTCACGGGTCTGAGGCATAGGACCATCCGCAGCGGAAACAACCAGGATCGCGCCGTCCATCTGCGCAGCACCAGTGATCATGTTCTTTACATAGTCAGCATGGCCTGGGCAGTCAACATGAGCGTAGTGACGCTTGTCCGTCTCGTACTCAACGTGAGCGGTGTTAATGGTAATACCACGCTCTCTCTCTTCGGGAGCCTTATCGATCATGCTGTAGTCTTCGAATTTCGCTTTGCCCATAAAGGACAGAGTCTTGGTGATCGCAGCGGTCAAAGTGGTCTTGCCGTGGTCAACGTGTCCGATAGTACCAATGTTTACATGGGGTTTGGTACGTTCGAATTTAGCTTTTGCCATTGGATTTTCCTCCTTTTATAACAACCGTATTCTTAAGGATATACTAACAGAAACAGCGAAAAGTTGCAATAGGAAATCGAAACTTTTTGCGTTTTTTTGGAAAAATCAGTTCTGAGCCTTCTTGGAAATGATGTTTTCCGCAATGGACTTGGGAACCTCAGTGTAGCTGTCCGGTTCCATGGTGTACTGACCACGTCCTTGGGTCTTGGAACGAAGGTCGGTCGCGTAACCAAACATCTCGGAAAGAGGAACCAGCGCCCGGATCTCCTGCGCGCCGGAACGCGCTTCCATACCCTGGATCTGTCCGCGGCGGGAGTTCAAGTCACCGATAACGTCGCCCATATAATCCTCGGGGACCAAAACGACAACTTTCATAATGGGCTCCATGATCACAGGACTCGCTTTCCGCAAAGCCTCTTTAAACGCCATAGAACCAGCCATTTTAAAGGCCATTTCCGAAGAGTCGACTTCGTGGTAAGAACCGTCGTACAGCTCTACCTTGACGTCAACAACGGGGTAACCAGCCAAAACGCCGGACTGCATCGCGCCCTGAATACCCTGATCAACCGCAGGAATATACTCTTTGGGGATCGCACCGCCGACGATCTTATTGATAAACTCGTAGCCTTTACCGGACTCGTTGGGGTAAACACGGATCTTAACATGACCGTATTGACCTTTACCACCGGACTGTCTGGCGTACTTATGATCCACGTCCGCATCCTTACGGATGGTCTCGCGGTAAGCAACCTGGGGTTTACCTACGTTAGCTTCCACCTTGAACTCACGGAGCAGACGGTCGACGATGATCTCCAAATGGAGCTCACCCATACCGGCGATAATGGTCTGTCCGGTTTCCTCATCGGTGTAAGTCTTAAAGGTAGGATCTTCTTCGGCCAGTTTCGCAAGAGCAATGCCCATCTTTTCCTGACCGGCTTTGGTCTTGGGTTCGATCGCAACACGGATAACCGGCTCCGGGAACTCCATAGACTCCAAGATGACCTCTGCCTTGGGATCGCAAAGAGTATCACCGGTGGTGGTCTGCTTCAAGCCTACCGCCGCCGCGATATCACCGGCGTAGCAGGTGGTGATGTCCTGCCGGTGGTTGGCATGCATCATCAGGATACGACCGATTCTCTCGCTCTTGCCCTTGGTGGAGTTGTATACCGAGGTACCTGCATCAATGGTACCGGAGTACACTCTAAAGAAACAAAGCTTTCCGACAAAGGGGTCGGTAGCAATTTTAAACGCCAAAGCGGAGAAGGGTTCATCATCGGAAGAATGACGGACCGACTCTTCACCGGTAACGGGATCCACACCCTTAATGGGAGGAATATCCACAGGCGAAGGCATATAGTCGACGATCGCGTCCAAAAGCTTTTGAACGCCTTTATTCCGGTAAGCGGTACCGCAGCAAACGGGAACCAGCTCGTTGGAAATGGTCGCGGCGCGAAGAGCTTTTTTCAGTTCATCGATGGTGATCTCCTCGTCTTCCAAGAATTTCTCCATCAAATCATCGTCGGTCTCGGCAATCGCTTCCACCATATCCGCATGATATTGTTCCGCTTTTTCCTTCATATCTTCGGGGATATCAATGACCGAAATGTCGTTGCCTAATTCATCGTTGTAGATATAGGCTTTCATTTCCATCAGGTCAATGATCCCTTTGAATTCGTCCTCAGCACCGATAGGGAGCTGGATGGGGACGGGGTGACATTTCAGCCGGTCGATCATCATATTGACAACGTTGTAAAAGTCCGCGCCCATAATGTCCATCTTATTGACAAACGCCATACGGGGAACTTTATAGTTGTCCGCCTGATGCCAAACGGTCTCAGACTGGGGCTCAACGCCGCCCTTGGCACAAAATACCGTGACGGAACCGTCGAGAACACGCAGAGAACGTTCTACTTCGACCGTGAAGTCTACGTGACCAGGAGTATCGATAATATTGATTCTATGGTTCTTCCAGAAAGCCGTCGTCGCAGCCGAGGTGATGGTAATACCACGCTCCTGCTCCTGAGCCATCCAGTCCATCGTAGCAGTACCCTCATGGGTATCGCCGATCTTATGCGTCTTACCGGTGTAATACAAAATACGTTCGGTAGCCGTCGTCTTACCGGCGTCGATGTGAGCCATTATACCAATATTCCGGGTCATTTCTAAAGATACTTCTCTTGGCATAATATCCTCCTAATTCGGTATCCTTTCAACAAACAAAACAAAAGGATGACGGGATCACCATCTGTAATGAGCGAAAGCCTTGTTGGCTTCTGCCATCTTATGGGTATCTTCCCGTTTCTTAAATGCACCGCCGGTGCTGTTGATAGCATCTACGATCTCTCCGGCGAGACGTTCCTTCATCGTCTTTTCAGAACGATTTCTGGAATAGGTGGTGATCCACCGAAGTCCCAAAGTCTGTCTTCTCTCGGGACGGACTTCCATAGGAACCTGGTAGGTAGCGCCGCCGACGCGGCGGGATTTGACCTCTAAAACAGGCATTACGTTTTCCAAAGCTTCGTTAAAGGCTTCCAAAGCGTTCTTGCCGGTCTTTTCGGCAACAATGTCGAAAGCGCCGTATACGATTTTCTGCGCAACTCCTTTTTTACCGTCCAACATAATGTTGTTGATCAGACGAGTTACGATCTTGGAATTATACATAGGATCAGGCAAAACATCACGTTTTGCAATGCGACCTCTTCTTGGCACTTTACTTCCCTCCTTCATAAAAAATGATATCATCGGTACTCGAAAGTAAATTTCCTCCGTCAGACCACGAAAGGCCGCGACAATTTATGTCTTTGGCCATTTGTCAGCCTTAAGGTAACGGAATGTTACTTCGACGCACCAGCTTTCGGGCGTTTCGCACCGTACTTGGAACGGCCCTGCATTCTTCCGTTGACACCCTGGGTATCCAGAGTACCGCGGATGATGTGGTAACGTACACCGGGAAGGTCTTTTACACGACCGCCGCGGATGAGAACCACCGAGTGTTCCTGCAGATTGTGACCGACGCCGGGAATATAAGCTGATACTTCCATTCCGTTGGTGAGCTTTACTCTGGCTACTTTACGAAGCGCAGAGTTAGGCTTCTTCGGGGTCATAGTACGAACCGCCGTACAAACGCCCCGTTTCTGCGGAGAGCTTAAATCGGTGCTCTCTTTCTTCATGGAGTTGTAACCCCGGTTCAAGGCAGGCGCAGTGGACTTGTTTTCCAAAGTCGCTCTTCCTTTTCTTACAAGCTGGTTAAAGGTTGGCATATGGCACCTCCTTACATATTTATTGCGCACGGCAGTACAATGAGGGATTCCCCCACGCCGCGCGAAAAAGATTATATCATTTCTTGTTAGAAATGTCAACGATTTTTTTGGTAAAAATCGAGAAAATACCGCTTTTCTCTTATTTTTTCCCTTTTTGCAAAAATGATACAAAAAGGGAACCTTTTTACTGGTTTTCCGTAAGGTCCAAAAGCCTGGTCCCCACCCGCTTCGCAAGATTTCGGTTATGGGTGATGATGATCAGGCCCCTCTTTCGTTTTTCACTTTCCGAAAGAAGAAGCTCCCAAATCTGTGCCTGGGTGATCACATCCAACATGGTACTGATCTCGTCGCAGACTAAAAATTCCGCACCGCTCGCCAAGGCTCTCGCTACACAAAAACGCTGGAGCTCTCCGCCGGAAAGCTCTCTGGGAAACCGGTCTAACCATGCGGTTTCAATGCCAAAAGCTTCCAGTGTCCCCTCTTCGATCTTTCCGCTTTCCTCCAGCACTTTTTTTAGCCTCCATCGAGGGTTGATGGCCCGCTCCGGGTGCTGATGGATCATCTGCACCGGGCAGATCCCCTTTTTCGGTAGCGGCTTTCCGGAAAGAAGAATGCTTCCCTGCTCCGGCATCAGGTATCCGGCCAGCAACAAGCCGAGCGTTGTCTTTCCGTAACCGCTGGGCGCGAAAATGCAAAGCCGCTCCCCCGATTCGATAGAAAGGGAGAGATCTTTTAAGATCCACGGCTGTTTTTTCTGGTACCGAAATGAAATCCCTTTGGCTTCAAGTCGCATAAAAGCACCGAACCTCCCCTCCGCGCATTTCTCGCATTGACGGCGTCTCTCTTTCGCATCTTTCCTTTTTATAAGGACAGCGGGGCGCAAACAGACACCCCTGCGGCAGATGTCCGGCGTAGGGCTGAAATCCCTTTAACGGCACAAAGCCGTTTTGCGGAAGGGCTTGCCAAAGGGCCTTGCTGTAAGGGTGACGCAAAGTGTCGGGACCGTTTTGAAAATCCTTCGCCGAAGCGATTTCCAAAGTGGTGCCAGCGTAAAATACGGCGATCCGATCTGCAAAGGCAAACGCAAGATCAATATCGTGAGTGATTAAAAGAATGCCCTTTCCCTCATTCGCCATTTCCCGAAAGATGGTGAGTGCCTCAAGCGCCTGGTTTAAAGTCATTCCCGGCGTCGGTTCATCGGCGATCATAAGATCGGCATCGCTGATCAAAGCGGTAGAGACCAGCACCCTTCTCGCCATCCCGCCGGAAAGGGCAAAGGGATATAGCTTTTCCGTCTTTTCCGGCAAGCCAAGTCTTTGAAAAATGGATTTTCGCCTTTTGGTTGGAAGAGGCTTTTTTGCTCCGTCCGCCTGAGGTCCCACTTTCATCAGCGGGTCCAGAAAAGATACCGATTGAGGAACCAAGGCGATCTCTTTTCCGCGAAGTGCTTTTTGCTTTTCCGAAGTCAAAAGCTCTCCCCGGTAATACATCTTTCCACCGGTGACCGCATTTCCGGGAAGAAGCCCCAGCACCGCCGAAGCCAGAAGGCTTTTTCCCGATCCCGAGGATCCCGCTACCGCAACGATCTCCCCCGGATATACCGTTAAGCTGAGATCGGTGATCACCGAAAGGTCTTTTTGCGCCAAAGCGCCGTCATACATCCGAAAGGTCACCGAAAGGTCTTCTACCTTTAATAAAGGTTGCTGTTCCAAAAAAAGCCTCCTATTCCTGCGCACTGTAAGGATCCAAAATCCGTTTCAGATTGTCTCCGAATTTATCTACTAACAACACGATCAGCACCAAAGTCAATCCTGGGAACACCGCCGGCCACCAAAGACCGGCGGAAAGATATTTCATACTTTCCGAAAGAATAATGCCGATCGCCGGCTGTTCCGGTGAAAGACCGTATCCCAAAAAGGAAATGGACGCTTCGTGCAAAATCGCATGGGGAAACATTAAGATCAGCCCCACCAGAAACTGGGGGAGCAAATGCGGGAGAAGATGATGGCGCAAGATCCATCCGCTGCTTTTCCCAAGGCGGCGGGAAACCGCGACAAACGGGTGATTCCGAAGGGTCAGCACCTCGCCGCGGATAACTCTGGCAAGACCGGTCCAATGGGTCACCGCGATCCCCACCAAAAGCCCTTTCAGTCCCCTTCCCAGCGCAAAAGAGATCAAAAGGACCAATACGGTGTGGGGGACGCCCATAAACAGGTCGATCACAAAACAGATGGCGTTATCCAGCCACTTGGATCCTACCGCCGCCGCAACCCCTACCAAAACCGCAATCACAGCACTGATCAGAGAGGCAAAAATTCCCACGGTGATGCTCACCGAAAGTCCCTTTAACGTCCGGAAAAAAAGATCCCGTCCGAGAGAATCAGTGCCGAAGGGATGCTCTAAGCTGGGAGGGAGCTTGGCGTTCATAAAGTCGGTAGCTACCGCTTCTTCGGGAATCAGCAAACCGAAAAGATACGCCGCCAGCAAAAGCAAGCCCAGTAAAGTCATATAACACAGCGTACGGGTACGCCGGTTTTTCCATCTGAATAATTTCATCGTCTTTCCTCCCGGATCCGGGGATCCACCACACGGTACAGCATATCAGCAATCAGATTTCCCACGCAAACAAACAACGCGGAAAATAAGGTGATCCCAAGGAGCAAGGGAATATCGGAGTTTAATCCCGCCTCCGCCGCCGCGGAGCCCAGTCCCGGATAGGAAAATACCGTTTCCGCCAACACTGACCCGCCAAACAGCTCGGCAAAGGAGCTAAACTGCAGCGTCAGCGCCGGGATCAGGATATTCCGAAGCCCATGCCGGCGCAAAATCGTCCCTTCCCCTTCTCCCCTTGCCCGGGCGAAAAGGACATAATCGTCCTCCAGCACGTCGATGAGCTTTTGCCGGGTATGCAAAGCGATATTGGAAAAAGACGCTAAGCTTAATGTAAGCGCCGGCAGCAGCAGGTGGTAAAACCGCTGCCAAAGGCTGACTTCACTGTCCAACATCCCAATAGGAGCGGAAAATCCCACCGGAAACCATGCAAGCCAAACCGCAAAAACCAAAAGCAATACCAGCCCCAGCCAGAAAGTCGGCAATGAAGAAAACAGATAACAAACCTTTTTCAATATCCGGTCCGGCCACCGATCCTTTTTGGCTCCCATTACACAACCCAAAGCAAAGCCGATCCCGCCCGAAAGCAGCCACGCGCAAAGCATCAAAGCGATGGAATTGAAAAACCGTTCCCCTATGATATCACTCACCGGACGGCGGTACAAGGTAGAAATGCCCATATCGCCGGACAGCAGCGAGGAAAGCCAGTTGAAATAGCGCTCCACCGGCGGATCATTGACGCCCCAGTATTCCTCGACCTGTGCCCGCTGTTCCTCAGATACCGGACCGGCGCCCAAAAGATACTGCTGCACCGGATCCACGGGAGACAAGCTGACCAATGCAAAAGCGGCGATGCTCACCACCAAAAGCAAAGCCAGCATCCGAACCCCTTTGGCGAAAAACGCTCCCAAAAAAGGAAGGATCTTTTCTTTCATAACTTCTCCTCTCTCACCCATACGCTCTTATTTAGTCCAGCTCCACTCCGCCAGATTCTGCAAAAGAGACATAGACGCACCATGGGGATGGATAAGCTGCTGCCCAATATCCAGCCCATCCCGGACGTAATAAAGATGATCCACATTCACGATCCAAACCCAGGGGCATACTCCCTGCATTGCTGTACCCGTCTCTCCGTCCCACTGGGCGAGTTTCCAGTTTTCATACGCTTCCTCTACCGTCAATGCTTCCATGGCGTTGGAAAGATACTGGTCGGTGACCGAAGAAAGATAGCCTTCGGGATTATAGTAATCGTCCTTGAACGCGCCGGTGCTGTAATAAAGGCAGTAGCTTTCGTAGGGAGTCGCCGCGCCCCATCCCATCATAACCGCATTGGAAAACATCCGTTTCATAATATCGTCCCAGCTGGTTCCTTCCACTGTGATCTGGATCCCGATTTCCTTGACCTGCTCTGCCGCCGCCATAGCTACCGCCTGGCGGGCAGAATCTCCGCTGGGATAAAGGCAGGTAAACGCCGCCTTCACTCCATCCTTTTCCAAAATGCCGTCGCCGTCGGTGTCTTCCCAACCTGCATCCGCCAAAAGGGACTTGGCATACTCCACATCGGTTTGGATCACCGTCTCCGGATTGTTCCATGGCATACCGTCATTTTCCGAATAGCAGGGCGTACCGAATCCGTTTAACGCCACATCCGCCACCAGTTGACGGTCTAACGCGTAGGCGACCGCTTTGCGGATCTCCTCGTGGCAGGTCACATCGTTTCCGATAGGCTGACCGCTTTCCGTTACCTTGCCTTCGTTGGGAGAAAGAGGAAGGGTAAAGCCTCTGTTGTCGATGGACGCTACCCGCTGTAGGGTGTACCCTTCGATCTGGGCTGTCGCCAACGTCGCCGCAGTTAAAGCGACATCCACCTGACCGGCTTTGACTGCGGCCAAAGCGGCGTCCTCATCCATAAATACGATGGTCACATACCGAATGGAAGGTATCGTCCCGTAATAATCCTCATTGGCTTCCAAAAGAAGCTGTTCTGTCTGGTTCCACTGAACAAATTTCCATGGACCGGAACCGATGGGATTCGTACCATAATCCCCATTGTAGGCATGTTCCGGAACGATCCCCACTGAAGCTGCGGTATTCAAAAAGACGGATGTAGGTTTGGACAGGGTAAATACCACTGTCGTTTCATCCACCGCTTCGGCACTTTCCATAAAGGTGAGGTCTACCGAAGCCTGCGCCGCCTTGGCGGTCTCGAAGGTAAAGGCCACATCAGATGCGGTGACCTTCTCCCCATCGGTAAAGTAAGCGTCATCT
>CALWZB010000091.1 GCA_944385915.1 uncultured Clostridia bacterium
AGCGTTTGGGGACCAAAAAAGGCTTTGTCGCCGTTAAATCCAACTGTTCGCTGCAAAGCTATGGGCCCCCGCTTCACGTTTTGAAGGACCGTTTCGGACTGGAGAAGATCCTGGTTTGCACCTACCAGGCTATTTCCGGCGCGGGCAAGACTTTTGAGCGCTGGCCGGAGATCATCGACAATGTGGTTCCCTATATTGGCGGGGAAGAGGAAAAAAGCGAGAAAGAGCCGCTGAAGCTTTGGGGAAAGGTGGAAAACGGGGAGATCGTTTTGGCAAAAGGACCTGCGATCACTGCCCAGTGCCTGCGGGTGCCGGTAAGCGACGGCCATATGGCGGCGGTATTCGCTTCCTTTACCAAGAAGCCAACCATTGAGGAGATTAAAAAAGCCTTTGCAGAATTTGATAATCCCATCGCATCGCTGAACCTCCCTTCCGCTCCGAAGCAATTTATCCACTATTTCGAGGAAGCGGACCGGCCGCAGACCAAGCTGGACCGGGAGCTGGAAGGCGGTATGGCGATCAGTGTGGGACGTCTTCGGGAAGACACCCAGTATGATGTCAAATTTGTCTGTCTGTCCCATAACACCCTTCGCGGTGCGGCAGGCGGCGCAGTATTGATGGCGGAGCTTTTAGCCGCCAAGGGGTATATGGACTAATACGTTTTGAGAGAGGGCGAAGCTATGAAAAAGATTTTGTTCCAGGGCGCGGGCGTCGCGCTGATCACGCCGATGAATCCGGATTTCAGCATTAACTGGGATAAATTGGGTGAACTTGTGGATTACCAGATCGAGCACCATACCGACGCGATCATTGCATGCGGTACCACGGCGGAATCCGCGGCGATGACGGAGCAGGAGCATATGGAAACGGTCCGCTTCATTTACGAGCGGACGAAGGGAAGAGTCCCGGTGATCGCCAGCGCCGGCAGCAACGATACCGCTGCCGCTGTGCGGATGGCGAAGGAAGCCAAGGAGATCGGAGCGGACGGCCTTTTGGTGGTGACACCCTATTATAATAAAACCTCCCAGCGGGGACTGGTGGCGCATTATAATAAAATTGCGGACGCGACCGACCTTCCCATCGTTTTGTATAACGTTCCCGGCCGAACCGGCTTAAACATCCTTCCCGCCACCTATAAGGAGCTTTCCAAGCATCCCAATATCGTTGCGGTCAAAGAAGCCAGCGGCAATGTGGCGCAGGCGGCGGAGATCAAGCATCTTTGCGGCGATGAGCTTCAGATCTATTCCGGCGAAGACAATGTGATCGTTCCCATCCTTTCGGTGGGCGGGATCGGTGTCATTTCGGTGCTTTCTCATGTAGTGCCTGAAGTGGTCCACAATATCTGCGCTCTCTATCTGGAAGGGAAAACCAAAGAAAGCAGAGAGCTTTTCCTGGAATATCTGGACCTGGCCAACGGTCTGTTTATGGACGTCAATCCCATCCCGGTAAAGGCAGCGATGAATTTGATGGGCTTTGATGTGGGTTCCTGCCGTCTTCCTCTTTGCGACACAACACAGGCCAACATCGAAGCGCTCAAAAAGATGTTACAGGGTCACGGTTTAATCGCTTAGCAGAAAAGCGGTCAGTGTCTGGCCGCTTTTTGTCATATGTAGAAGGAAAGAGAAAAGCAAGGGAAAGGAAACAACAATGAAACAGATATTGATATCCGGCTGCCAGGGCTTTATGGGCAGAGTGGTGGAAAAATGCGTCAATGAACGGGGAGACTGTGTGGTTTCCGGCGGTGTGGATCTTCTGGCCGCCGAAGACCGGGCTTTTCCGGTCTACACTGATTGGAAGGAGATTGAAAAAGTTCCCGACGTCATTATCGATTTTTCGAGCCCGAAAGCCTTGACTCCGCTTTTGACCTACGCGGTAGCGCATAACGTCCCGGTGGTGCTGGCAACTACCGGTTATACCGAAGACCAGAAAGAGGAAATTCGTCTGGCTTCCCAAAAGATCCCGGTGTTCTTTTCCTTTAATATGTCTATGGGGATCAATCTTTTGGCGACTCTTGCGAAAAAAGCCGCCGCGTTTTTGGGAGACGATTTTGACGTGGAGATCGTGGAAATGCATCATAATCGGAAAGTAGATGCCCCCAGCGGAACAGCCATTATGCTGGCGGAGGCCATCAATGAAGAAAAGGGTGGAAACGAGATTTTTGTCTACGACCGTCATGCAGTTCGGAAAAAACGGGACAAACGGGAGATCGGGATCCATTCGGTTCGGGGCGGTACCATTGTCGGCGAGCATGAGGTGATTTTCGCCGGTCGGGATGAAGTGATTACCCTTTCCCACAGCGCGGCTTCCCGAGAGGTTTTCGCGGTAGGCGCGGTCAAAGCGGCAATCTTTTTATCCGAGGGACAAGCTCCCGGAATGTATGATATGTCGGCTCTTTTGTAATTGTAAATTTTTTATGAATCAGCCTTGCGTTCACAGGACAAATCTGTTATAATATAGGACGCATTACGCACGAAAGCTTGTTTGTGCGCCCGGTGCCAAACTGTATTGGTAGCGCAAAATCGGCTTTCGGAGGGCGGTTTACGCCGCAAAAACCAAATTTTTATCAGGAGGTTACAACATGGCAGTTGTATCTATGAAGCAGCTTCTCGAAGCCGGTGTGCATTTCGGTCACCAGACGAGAAGATGGAACCCCAAAATGGCGCCGTATATTTTTACCGAAAGAAACGGCATCTACATCATCGATTTGCAAAAGACGGTGAAAAAGCTGGACGAAGCGTATATGTTTGTCCGTGATACCGTTCAAAACGGCGGTCAAATCCTTTTCGTCGGCACCAAGAAACAGGCTGCGGATTCGGTAAAAGAGGAAGCGCAACGCTGTGGCATGCATTACGTCAACGCCAGATGGCTCGGCGGTATGCTCACCAACTTTAAGACCATTTCCCGTCGGATCGATCGTCTTGCCCAGCTTCGGAAGATGGAAGAGGATGGAACCTTTGATCTCCTTCCCAAAAAAGAAGTCATCAAGCTGAAACTGGAGATCGAAAAGCTCGAGAAATTTATTGGCGGTATCAAGAATATGAAGGGCCTTCCCGCGGCTTTGTTCGTTGTGGATCCCAAGAAAGAAAAGATCGCCGTTGCGGAAGCCAGAAAACTTGGCATTCCTGTTGTTGCGATCGTAGATACCAACTGTGATCCCGATGAGATCGATTATGTGATCCCTGGAAACGACGACGCGATCCGTGCCGTAAAGTTGATTGCCGGTGCTATGGCCAGTGCGGTTATGGAAGGCAACCAGGGCGAAGCGGATATTGCTGAGGAAGCCGGAGAGGCTGAGGAAGCGGTAGAAGCGAGCGAAGCTTCTGACGAGGAATAAGAATTTAAAAGCCCGAGCATCCCTCGGGCTTTTACCAGATTGAAGGAGGAAATCAAGATGGCATTTACTGCTGCTGATGTAAAGGCCCTCCGGGAGAGAACCGGCTGCGGCATGATGGATTGTAAGAAAGCGCTGACTGAAGCGAACGGCGATATGGAAAAAGCGGTAGAGTACCTGAGAGAGAAGGGGTTGGCTGCTGCGGAGAAGAAAGCCAGCCGGATCGCCGCCGAGGGATTGGTTGTTTCTGTAGTGGAAGGCAATGTAGGCGTTGTGCTGGAAGTAAACGCCGAGACCGACTTTGTTGCGAAAAACGAATCTTTCGTCGAGTTTGTCAATAACGTCGCCAAGACCATCATCAAAGAGAATCCTGCGGATGTGGACGCTTTGATGGGGCTTCCCTGTGTCAATACCTCTATGACGGTAGAGGAAGCGCTTCGTGACCGGATCCTGGTCATCGGTGAGAACATGAAGATCCGTCGTTTTGTCCGTTTGGAAGGGGATCTGGTATCCTATGTCCATGGCGGCGGCAAGATCGGCGTTTTGGTGAAATTTGATACCGACTGTGCCGGAAAGGACGAGTTTGCGGCGGTTGGAAAAGATGTAGCGATGCAGATCGCGTTCTCCAATCCTGCTTACCTGAGCCAGAACGAGGTTCCTGCTGAGGTCGTTGAGAAGGAAAAAGAGATCATTCTTGCTCAGATGGAAAACGATCCCAAAATGGCGGGCAAGCCCGATAAAGTCAAAGCGGGTATTGTCAACGGAAGAATCGGCAAGTACTTCGAGGAAGCCTGTCTTCTCAACCAGCCCTTCGTTAAGGAAGAGAAAGTCAGCGTCGAGAAGTATGTTGAAGGGAAAGCCAAGGAAATGGGCGGCTCCATTCAGATCACGCAGTTTGTTCGTCTGGAAAAAGGCGAGGGTCTCGAGAAGAGAGAAGACAACTTCGCGGATGAAGTTGCCAGCATGATCCACTAAGAGCGATAGAATCTGTGAAAGCGGGCGGTGCGATGCATCGTCCGCTTTTTGATGAGTGAAAAATAAAGGATATCAAAGATTTTTCTTTTTCAAAAACAGGGCCCAAAACAGGGATAAAGCCCCGCAGCATAGGCGTTTGTCCTGTATTTTAAAAAATGAAATGACGAAAGAGAAATAGAGAGAAATCGAGAAAAAAGGAGAGAAAAAGAGAGAATCCCGGATATAAATTAAATAATCCGGCTTTTCCCTCTTGACAACCATTGAGGCGCCTGTTATAATCGTATCGTTGCGTAAAGCGCGGAATCAATGCTCACGATTTTTTCCGCGAAATCAAGGCGGTTGATTGCGGATCGCCATTAGGAAAGGAATGTTGAATATGTCCACTTATATGCCGAAGGCGAACGAAATCAGCCGGAAATGGTATGTGATCGACGCGGCAGGAAAGCCTCTGGGACGCGTTGCCGCGAAAGCCGCGCATCTTCTTCGCGGTAAACATAAACCCACCTTCGCTCCTCATGCCGACTGCGGTGATCATGTGATCGTTGTTAACGCGGAAAAGGCGATCCTCACCGGAAACAAGCTGGAGCAGAAGTACTATCGCTGGCACACCGGATGGATCGGCGGTTTGAAAGAAGTCAAATACGCCCATTTGATGAAGAACAATCCGGAAAAGGCGATGACTCTCGCGATTAAAGGAATGATCCCTGATACGGTGATCGGACGCAAGTCTCTCCGCCGGCTCAGAGTTTACAGAGGTCCCGAGCACAAGAATCAGGCGCAGAAGCCTGAGGCGTGGACCCTTTAATCAGCGGAAGGAGGTAACTAATAATGTATGAATCCAAACCTTATTTCTATGGCACCGGAAGAAGAAAAAGCTCTGTTTCCAGAGTTCGTATTTACCAGGGAAGCGGTAAAATTACCATCAACGGCCGGGATATTGAAGAGTATTTCGGACTGGATACTTTGAAACTCATCGTCCGTCAGCCTTTGAAATTGACGGAGACGGAAGAGAAGTTTGATATTATTTGCACCGTCGCGGGCGGCGGCGTCACCGGTCAGGCCGGTGCGATCCGCCATGGCATTTCCAGAGCACTTTTACAGTATGACGCGGAGTTGCGTCCTGCGTTGAAGAAAGCCGGATTCCTCACCCGTGACCCGAGAATGAAAGAGCGTAAAAAATACGGCCTCAAGGCTGCCCGTCGCGCTCCGCAGTTCAGCAAGCGCTAAACTTTATCAAAAGTGGTCAAAAACCCCGGAACTACGCGGTTTCCGGGGTTTTTCCTTTTCA
>CALWZB010000092.1 GCA_944385915.1 uncultured Clostridia bacterium
TCTGTTTTGGATGCAGAGATCCAATAGATCGTTTTCCGGAGAAAAGGATTTCTTTTCTCCGGTTTTTTGTTGACAGAAGCCGTTTGCCGGGGTACAATGAGGAAAAACGGGAAAAGGGGACGCAAAGGATGAAAAGCGCGGTTTTTTACGGAGAGCATGATATCCGGATCGAAGAACGAAAGATGCCTGAAATTGGCGACAACGATGTTTTGATCCGAGTAAAGGTATGCGGTATTTGCGGTACGGATGTCCATATTTTTGAAGGAGATCCGGGAGCGGCGGAGGTGACCCCTCCTACTATTTTGGGACATGAATTTTCCGGTGAGGTAGAAGCGGTAGGCCGGTTGGTGACCCGGTTCAAGCCGGGGGACCGGGTCTGCGTCGATCCCAACTGTTACTGCGGGAAATGTGAATTCTGCCGGGAAGGGATCGTCCATTACTGCACCGATATGAAGGGATACGGAACGACGGTGGACGGCGGCTTTGCCGAATATTGCGCTGTGGACCAGCGGCAGGTCTATCGCCTCGGGGAACATACCACCTTTGAACAGGGTGCCATGACGGAACCGGTGGCATGCTGCCTTCACGGCATCGATATGTGTGAGATCGAACCGGGGCATCGGGTAGTGATTATCGGCGGCGGCATGATCGGTTTGATTATGCTCCAGCTTGCCCGCCTCAAAGGGGCGGCGATGATCGCTTTGATCGAGCCGGTAGAGAGCAAACGGAATATGGCTCTTTCCCTGGGTGCCGATCTGGTGATCGACCCGAGGAACCAGGATGCGGCGCAGGTACTGGAAAAGGCGGGTATGGATCGGGTCCAGACGGTGATCGAATGTGTGGGAAAGCCGTCCACCGTCGAACAGGCTATTTCCTTAGCGGGGAAAAAATCGGTGGTGATGATGTTCGGGCTGACGAAGCCTGACGAGACGGTATCGATCAAACCTTTTGAGATCTTCCAAAAGGAGATCGTGTTAAAGGCGTCCTACATCAACCCCTATACCCAGGCCAGAGCTCTCCGGCTGATTGATTCGGGACGGCTGGATGTAAAGAGTATGGTGTGCGAGATCTGTCCCTTGGAGCGGTTGGAGGATATTTTGAAGGATCCGATGCTTCGGGCCAAAGGAAAATATTTGATTGCCCCTTAAACGAGAAAAAACCGGTACGGGATTCCGTACCGGTTTTTTGTATGGAAGGAAAAAGCTTAGAATGTCACTTTCATCTTCATGGGAGCGCCAAAGGGATCGGCGGCCACTTTTTCGTGCATTTCCTGAAGTTTCGCGTCGGCGTCGATCTTCGCCTCGCTGACGGCGTCCAAGTACATGGTCGCCTTGCAGTCCGCGGTGACCGCCGGCCACTCCGCCAAACCTCTGCCGTTGGGGCTTCCGGTGTGGGCGAAGGCCATATAAGCGCCAAAGTACGCATTTTCCAGATTATCGGAAGCAGCACCTTCATTGCAGATGGCAACTTTATCCGCATTGTGGAACGCGAAGGGGATATCAGAGCAGTGCCACGCGGGCATACCGCCGTTGTAGGGGAAGTCGTAAGTAAACAGATAGTTATAGGTAGGAGCGGAGCAATCCGCAGCACGCTTCGCCATAAAGTCTAACATCGCGGCGCGGTTGGACATACCAAGAAGCACCAGCTCGTTCTTGTCGGGATAGATCTTCTTGAACTCGGCGATCAAATCGTCAGCAGCGTCGCCGTATTCTGCTTTGATCATCTCACGGCGTTTTTCGACGGGAACTTCGTCCTTGTCGACAACGTTCTTGGCAAAGCCCATCTCGGCGATGACCGAACCCACCATCAGAGGAATGGTCTTGGCATGCTCGGTGTATCCCACTTTCCAGGGATCGCCCACATACCAGCCGTTGGCGATAGGAGCCCACATCATACGGTTGTATTTGCCCTGCGCTTCCAGTTCGGGAACGATGGCGTTAAAGGCTTTGACCAGCTCGTCGTAAGGAACCGTCTCCAGTACCGAAACGTCGGTGCCGCCCAGCTGTTTGATCATCATATCGGCGATCTCTTTGTCGTAACGTTTGGTCTCTCTCGCTCTTCCGGCGCCGCCGCTCATCATAATGCCTTTATGGAACAATCCGTCCGCCGCAGGAGTTTGGAGAAGGGTCAATACCTTTCCACCGCCGCCGGACTGACCGAAAATGGTAACGTTATCGGGGTCGCCGCCGAAGTTTTGGATATTGTCTTTGATCCATTTGAGGGCTTCAACGATATCCGCCATGCCGGCGTTTCCGGAATTTTCAAATTCGGGGCCGAAAGCGGAAAGATCAAAGTAACCTAAAATATTCAGACGATGGTTGATAGTGACCACGACGGTGTCGCCGTATTTTGCCATATTGTCGCCGTCATAAGCGATCATTTCGATAGAGGAACCAGCAGAATATCCGCCGCCATGGAGCCATACCATAACCGGCTTTTTCGCTTCTTTGCAAAGCTTCCTCGACCACACGTTCAAATACAAGCAGTCTTCGCTCTCCGGCCAGAAGCGGTGGGGGATCAAAAGGTCCATATTGGGGGAGTTGGGGGTCATCAGGGGAGCGACATGCCCATAAGAATGGGCGTCTTTTACGCCTTCCCAGGGCTCTACCGGCTTGGGTTGTTTAAACCGCTCCGCCGTAGCATACTGGATGCCGTAAAAGCAGTAGGTGCCGTCCAGCTCGAAACCGCGGATTTTTCCCGCTTTGGTATCGACGACAGCGGTGGAGGTCGTACAGCTAAAATTTCTTGCCATTTTTTTGACTCCTTTCATTGCGACAAAGTGAACGAAACAATATACGAAGAATTTTCGCAAATGATTCTCTCGTTTCCAGTATATAACAAAATAGTTTGGATGTAAATAATTTTGCGGATTGTTTATAAACGAAATTTTTCATCTTAATTTGTATATTTTCACTTATTTTTCTTTTCTGTTGTCCATTTTTTTAAGTGAGGAAAAGAAAACCCCAAAAAATACCGTTGGCGATAGTAAGAGGAATTGTTCGTATTGCGAAATCGCAATTTTTATGTTACAATATTTGAAAGGACAGATGTCTGAATTTTCGGGAAAATCAACCAAAGAGGAGAGAAGCGTATGCTGGTGGTAAACTGGAAGATGGGAAAGGAAAATCCGGTTTTCGAGGACGCGTTTATGATCCGCACTTCGGTTTTTGTCGAGGAACAGGGATTTTCGGATGAGATGGATTCCTTAGACGAGACAGCCTGGCATCTTGTGATCTACGATAATGCGCGCCCTGTGGCATGCGGACGGCTTTTTGCCGAGGAAGAAAACACCGCTCATGTGGGAAGGATCGCCGTTTTGCCTGAATGGCGGGGAAAACATATCGGCGCGCTTTTGATGAAAGAGATGGAAGAAAAAGCGGTGTCGTTGGGATATGAAAAGATCCGGTTAGGCGCTCAGTGCCGGGCGGCTGATTTCTACAAAAAGCAGGGCTATTCTCCCTATGGTGAGGAATATTTGGATGAATTTTGCCCCCATATTATGATGGAAAAACCGCTTTCTTTTTCGGAAGAAGCGAATTCGATAAAAGGAGAAGAGGAACATGAGCGAGTGTAACCATGATTGCAGCAACTGCTCCGCTAACTGCAGCGAGCGCACCGGGGCGAAAACCGATTTTCTGGAAGCGCCAAACGCCATGAGCGATATCAAAAAGGTCATCGGCGTTGTCAGCGGAAAGGGCGGCGTCGGAAAGTCCTTGGTAACGTCGATGCTGGCGGTGATTATGCGCAGGAGAGAAAAGGAAGTCGCCGTTTTGGACGCGGATGTGACCGGCCCTTCCATCCCCAAGGTATTTGGCGTCAAATCCAAGGCGATGGGAAACGATATGGGGATCTTCCCCGTTGAGACCAAAACCGGGATCAAATTGATGTCGGTCAATCTTTTGCTTGAGGATGACACCGCTCCGGTGATCTGGAGAGGTCCGGTAATCGCCGGTACGGTCAAACAGTTTTGGACCGACGTGATGTGGGATACGGTAGACTATATGTTTGTGGATATGCCTCCCGGAACCGGCGACGTGCCGCTGACGGTGTTTCAGTCTGTGCCGCTGGACGGGATTCTGATCGTCGCGTCTCCTCAGGAGCTGGTATCCATGATCGTGGAAAAAGCGGTCAAGATGGCGGAAATGATGAATATTCCGGTGCTGGGACTCATCGAGAACATGAGTTATGTCAAATGCCCCGACTGCGGCAGGGAGATCAAATTGTTCGGCGAGAGCCATATCGAGGAGATCGGGCAAAAGTACGGCATTCCGGTGCTTGGAAAGCTTCCTATCGATCCGGCGCTGGCGAAAAACTGTGACCAGGGCGTGATCGAGCTGTTTGAAGGAGATTATCTGGAAGCGGCGGCGGATCGCATCGAGGCGCTTTGATATGAGCCGGGGACAGCAGGCGAAAGCATTCTTTTTAGAGGGCTATAACTGCGCCCAGTCGGTGGGAATGGCGTTTAGCGATCTCATCGGACTGTCCGAAGAGGAAACGGCGAGATACCTTTGCGGATTCGGCGGCGGTTTTTCCCGGATGCGGGAGATGTGCGGCGCCGTTTCGGGCGCGGTATTCGTGCTCAATGTCCTTTACGGACACAGCCTTCCCAAAAGCCAGCAGGAAAAGGCGGATTATTACGCATTGGTGCAAACGCTGATCCGGCGGTTTGAAGGGGAATTTCATCACTGCCGCTGCGCCGATTTGCTTGGGGTGTCCGGCGCGGAAGAGCCGGTCCCCGAGCAAAGGACCGAAGCGTATTACCAAAACCGTCCGTGTCCGCATCTGATCGAGCGGGCGGCAGAAATGCTGGAAGAATATCTAAAAGAAAATCTAAAAGAAAATCACAGCAAGGAGGATATCGATGGCGCATAAATTTACCGTACCTCTGGCACAATTGATCAAAAGCTTTTCTTTGGAAAGTTTATATCTTCCGAAAGATCCCGCGGAGATTATGATTTCTTCAAGCGAGATCAATCGTCCGGGGCTTTTTATCACCGGATTTCAAAATTATTTTGACCCTCAGCGGATCCAGATGATCGGCAAGATGGAGGAGTCTTATTTCTCCACCCTTCCCAAGGAAACGGTGCTGGAGAGAATGGACAGCATGTGCGCTCTTGGCGTTCCGGTCATTATCGTATCCAGAGGTCTTCCCGTCGCGGACGAGATCTTACAGGCGGCTGCCCGTCATCAGGTTCCCGTTTTGCGTTCCCAGGAGGCTACATCCAACATTATGGCGTCGCTGATCTCTTTCCTGAACGTGGAGCTGGCGCCCCGGGTCACCCGCCATGGCGTACTGGTAGAGGTTTACGGCGAAGGTCTTTTGATTTTGGGTGACAGCGGCGTCGGAAAGAGCGAGACTGCCATTGAGTTAGTCAAAAGAGGACATCGTCTGGTGGCGGACGACGCGGTAGAGATCCGCAGGGTATCCAATCATACCCTGGTGGGAAGCTCTCCCGAAAATATCCGGCACTTTTTGGAGCTTCGGGGCATCGGTATCATCAATGTAGGACGCCTTTTCGGTATGGGTGCGGTCAAAACCACCGAGAATATTGATATGGTGGTGGAGATGGAGCATTGGGACCCGGACAAGGTATACGACCGTATGGGCGTGGAAAACGCGATGACGGATATTTTAGGGGTCAAGGTTCCGTCTTTGACCATTCCCATCAAGCCGGGAAGAAATCTGGCGATCATCATCGAGGTAGCAGCTATGAACAACCGGCAAAAGAAGATGGGATACAATGCCGCGTTGGAGCTGATGAAAAATCTCGGTCTGGCACAGCCGGACAGCGATATGCCCCAAACTTGGGATTTTTAGGAGAAGGATATGCGCAGTGTTGAAGTGGAGACCCATTGTCATACCAATGTCAGTAAGCATGCGTACTCTACCATTTTGGAAAACGTCCGGTATGCTGCTGAGATCGGTTTGAAGGGAATTTGTATCACCGATCACGGTCCGGAGCTTTTTGATGGCGCGCCGCCTTACTATTTCAGCAATCTCAACCTGGTTTCCAAAGAAATGTACGGCGTTCGGATCTATAAAGGCGCCGAAGCGAGCATTATGGATAAAAACGGCAGGATCGATCTTTCGGGAAAGGCACTGACCCGGTCGTTGGAATGGGTGATCGCGTCCATCCATCTTCCGGAGTTTGAAAAGGACGATTTTGCGTCGGTGACCTCCGCGTATCTGCATGTTATGGAAAATCCTTATGTGGATGTGATCGGGCATTGCGGCAGAGGGGATTGGCTGTTTGACCGGGAAAAGGTGCTCAAAAAGGCGAAGGAGACGGGAAAGATCATCGAGATCAACGAGCATAGCTTTGATTCGGGAGATGAGTCCGCTCATCGTTGTTACGAGATCGCGAGGCGCTGTAAAGCGCTGGAGATCCCGGTGGTCATCAGCTCGGACGCGCATTTTTCCGGCGCTATTGGCGGCTACCGCCGGGCGCAGACACTTTTAGAGGAGATCGCCTATCCGGAAAAATGGATCCTCAACTTGGATTTTTCCCGGTTTGACGCTTATATCGAAGCGCGGCGGCAGCGGTTAAAAAAGGAACCTGTTTTCACATAACCGAAGCATTTTCGGTGGAATATAACATATAGTGAAAGAGAGGAAACAGCATGAAGTATTATGTGGGCATCGACCTTGGCGGCACCTTCGTCAAGGCGGGCGTCGTGGACGAAAATTATCAGATTGTCGCCAAGGCGAGTCTTCCTACCGATTTGGAAAATAGCGAAAAGCTGGCAGACGGTATGGTGGAAACGGTGAAACTGGCGTTAAAAGAAGCCGGTCTGACCATGGATGACATCGAGTCGGTGGGCGTTTGCAGTCCCGGTGCGGTAGACGCGAAAACGGGAACGGTCCTTTACGCTTATAATCTTTCGTTATTCAGCGTGCCTTTGGGCAAACTGATTGAGGAGCGGATCCATAAGCCGGTCTATCTGGAAAACGACGCTAACGTGGCGGCTTACGGCGAAGTCATTGCCGGTGCGGCGAAGGGGATCGATGATGTGATCGTCATTACGCTGGGTACCGGTGTCGGCGGCGGTATCATCATCGACGGTAAGATCTATTCCGGTTTCAACAGCTTCGGCGCGGAGCTGGGACATATGGTCATCGAGCATAACGGACGTCCCTGTACCTGCGGCAGAAACGGATGCATCGAGGCATACGCTTCGGCGACGGGACTGATCAATATGACCAAAGAGGCCATGGAAAAGCATCCTTCCTCCAAGCTTTGGGAGATCGCGCCCACACTGGATGAGGTGGACGGAAAAACCGCTTTTGACGCGATGCGGGCGGGCGACCCGGTGGGCAAAGAGGTGGTAGATCTTTATATCAGCTACCTTGGCACCGGTCTTGCTAACTTTATCAATATTTTCCAGCCTGAGGTGCTGCTCATCGGCGGCGGTATCTGCAAAGAGGGCGAGACGCTGTTAAAGCCCCTGAGAGAGATCTTGGATCGGGAGACCTTTGGCGGAGACGGAATGCCCAAGACCCGGTTAAAGACCTGCGAGCTTGGAAACGACGCCGGAACCATCGGCGCTGCTATGCTGTTTAAACTGCACCAGTAAGTACATAGGGGCGAGGGAAAGCCTTCGCCCCGCTGTCCAAGGACACAAAGAAAATTTGCTTTTTTGGACGGTATCAGGATTGTTTGGAGGCGCGGCTATGCAAAAAGAGAAAGAAATTGAATTGCTTTTAAATAGAGAACAGATCCCTTATCGGAAAGGCGAGCCGATGAAGGACCATACCAGCTTTCATATCGGCGGCGGTGCCGCTTTTTTTGTCACGCCCCGTACCGAAGAGGAGCTTAGGAAGACCATTTGTGAAGTCAAGCCGCTGGCACCCCTTTTCTTTTTGGGACGAGGGTCCAATCTTTTGGTTTCGGACCAGGGGCTGGATACGGTGGTGGTCGAGATCGGAAAAGAGTTTTCCGACATCACCTTCCCCGAGGAGGATTCCATCCTGGTTTCCGCGGGCGCAAGCCTTCTAAGGCTTTGCGCGGAGGCGAAAGAGCGGGGGCTGACCGGGTTGGAGTTTGCTTACGGCATCCCCGGTTCAGTGGGCGGCGCCGTTTATATGAACGCCGGCGCCTTTAACGGGGAAATGAAGGATGTCGTGGAGTATGTGGACTACCTGGATGGGGACGGCGTTTTGCATCGGATCGAGGGTGAGACGCTGGGTTTCGGGTACCGGAAAAGCTTTTTTACCGGGACTGATTTTTGTATCCTCCGGGCAAAGATCCGGCTTCAAAAAGGAAACCGGGAAGAGATCGAACAGAAGATGGAAGAGCTTTTGGCGCGCCGGAAATTGAAACAGCCTTTGGAATATCCCAGCGCCGGCAGTACTTTTAAACGTCCCGAGGGCGCTTACGCAGGAGCGCTGATCGAGCAAAGCGGGCTGAAAGGGCGGTTGGTGGGAGGCGCGATGGTGAGCGAAAAGCATGCGAATTTTCTCATCAACTACGATCATGCGACCTGTGCGGATATGCGGGCGTTGATCCGGCTGGTACAGCAAGAAGTCAAAGAAAAGACAGGATATCAGTTGGAATGTGAGGTTTTGTTTTTAGGGGAATAAGGAAGCGGGAGAAGGGTAATGACAGAATTTTTGATTGTGACAGGGCTTTCGGGGGCCGGAAAATCAAGGGCTATGGATACGCTTGAGGATATCGGCTTTTATTGTGTCGATAATATGCCGCCCACTTTGATTTTGAAGGTGGCGGAAATTTGCCTTTCGTCCAATAAGATGTCTAAAGTGGCCATTGTAACCGACCTTCGGGGAGGAGACATGTTTTACGGCCTGTTTGAAGCGCTGGATGAGCTGAAAGCGAAGGGAATCGATTATAAGATTCTGTTTTTGGATGCCACTGACGAGGAATTGAGCCGGAGGTATAAAGAGACGAGGCGGCGCCATCCATTGATGGACGTTTCCAAGGGCGGCGTACTGGAAGCAATTCGCACCGAGCGGGTATTATTGCGCCCTGCCCGAGAAAAAGCGGATTTTATCATCGACACCACCCATCTGAGTGCCAACGAGCTTCGCCAGCGTTTGAGCGGCATCTTCCTGACGACGCTGGAGAACACTATGCTCATCCATGTGATGTCCTTCGGCTTTAAGCATGGACTGCCGCCGGAAGCGGATCTGGTGTTTGACGTGCGCTGTCTGCCCAATCCCTTTTATATCGACGATCTGAAGGAGAAAACCGGTTTGGATCAGGAAGTCAAGGATTATGTCATGGATGCGGAGGAATCCAAACAGCTGTTGATAAAGCTCGAGGATCTGATGGAGCTTTTGATCCCCCTTTACGAAAAAGAAGGGAAAAGCCAGCTTTTGATCGCGTTCGGCTGTACTGGCGGAAAGCATCGGAGCGTGACCTTTGCCGAGTATCTGTACCAGTATTTTTATGGAAAGAAGAAAAATGTGCGGATCGTGCATCGGGATATTGGAAAGTAGGGATTTGTTTGTCTTTTTGCCAGACCGTTAAGGGAGAGCTTTGCCGGAAGACGCTGAAAAAAGAATGCTGCCAGCAAGCATTCCTTTACGCCGTTTTGCGCCTGAGCCGGAGCTTTTTATGGGATGGCACCATCGTGACGACGGAGAACAGAGGGGCGGCGCAGAAAATCGCCAGAGATCTGGCGGGGGTTTGCGGCGCTTTTGTTTCTATTTCGGCGGATTACCGGTATGTAAAGGATCATCCTTTGGTATATACCGTTTTTATTGAGGATACAGAAGAAAAAGAAGAGCTGGCCCGGCGGTTTTCGCTCCAAAACGAGGGGATCGCATCCTCGTTTTTGGCAAAGGAATGCTGTGTTCAGGCTTTCTTGAAAGGGGCGTTTCTCGCGTTCGGCCAGGTCACCGACCCGGAAAAGGAATACCATTTGGAGATGGGTGCGCCGGGCGATGTTTGTGCAGGGGAGATGTGCCGGCTTTTGGAAAAGGCGGGCTTTTTCTTTAAGATCAGCAACCGGAAACGGTTTCCCATTTTGTATTTAAAAGACAGCGAACAGATCGCGGATTTTCTCACCTATTTGGGTGCGGCAAAGGCAGCCATGCAGATTATGGACATCAAGGTTTTGAAAACGGTCCGAAATCAGCTCAACCGGCAGGTGAACTGTGAGACGGCGAATCTCAAAAAGACCACCTTCGCCGCAGCGGACCAGATGAGGTGTATCCGCTATCTGGAAGCGCACGGCGGGCTTTCAGCTTTAGGAAAAGAGTTGGAGACGCTGGCGCGGCTTCGGTTGGAAAACGAGGACGCCTCTTTACGGGAATTGGCGGCGATGCTGGATCCGCCAGTGAGCTATTCGGCGGTGAACCGCAGATTGAAAAAGATCATAGAGATGGCTGTTCAAAAAGGAGCGAAGCTTCGGTAGAGAAAGGAAACGCTATGGCAGGTTTTACCCATTTGCATCTTCATACCGAATACAGTTTATTAGACGGCGCTATCCGTATCCAGGACCTTCCCAAGCGGGCAAAGGAGCTGGGTCAGCGGGCGGTGGCGATCACCGATCACGGCGTTTTGTACGGTGCGGTGGAATTTTACAAGGCTTGCGTCAGCGAGGGGGTCAAGCCCATTATCGGCTGTGAAGTATATGTAGCTCCTCGCACGCGTTTCGATAAGGTACACAAGATAGACAGCAGCCCCTACCATCTGGTTTTGTTATGCGAAAACGAGACCGGGTATCAAAATCTGATCCAGATGGTCTCCAAGGCGCATATTGAAGGCTTTTACAGCAAGCCGCGGGTGGATTTGGAGCTGTTAAACCAGTATCATGAGGGTTTGATCGCTCTTTCCGCATGTCTTGCGGGGGAGATCCCGCGAAAATTAAAGGCGGGGGATTACGCCGGTGCGAAAGAGACTGCTTTGACCTATCGGGAGATCTTTGGGGAAGGCAATTATTTTTTAGAGATCCAAAATCATGGGATAGAAGACCAGATCGCCTTGCTGCCCTTGTTTCGCCGGCTTTCCGAGGAAACCGGTATCCCTTTGGTCGCCACCAACGACTGCCATTATCTCTTGAAGGAGGACGCCAAGACCCAAAGCGTTTTGACCTGTATCCAAACGGGACAGGTATACGGCGGAAACAGCCTCGAGTTTCCCACCGAGGAGTTTTACCTCAAAAGCGAAGAGGAGATGAAAGCGGCGTTTCCCGGTTTTTTGGACGCGGTGGAGCAAACGGGAAAGATCGCGTCCCGGTGCCGGTTCGATTTTACCTTCGGAATGTTAAAGCTTCCAAAGTTTACCGCTCCCGACGGTAAGGATAACCTTACCTATTTTCTCTCCCTTTGCAAAGCAGGTTTGAAGAAGCGGTACAAAACCGTGACCGAAGAGCTGGTCAACCGGCTCCAATACGAGATCGACACCATCGTACAGATGGGATATGTGGACTATTTTCTCATCGTGTTCGATTTTATCCGCTACGCCAAGCAAAACGATATCCCGGTGGGACCGGGAAGAGGCTCCGGCGCCGGGAGCTTAGCGGCGTACTGTATGGGGATCACCAATGTGGATCCTATGCGCTATGGGCTGATTTTTGAGCGGTTTTTGAATCCGGAACGGATTAGTATGCCGGATTTTGATATTGATTTTTGCAACGAGCGCCGGCAGGAGGTCATCGATTATGTTATT
>CALWZB010000093.1 GCA_944385915.1 uncultured Clostridia bacterium
GCTTTTTCATAGGTTTTTCCGGCGCTTTTGGGAGAAGCCGCCAATGCGGTCACGGTAAACCACGGGTGATTCTCCAAAAGAAGCGCAAAGCGCTGACCTACCATACCGGTAGCGCCGATAATCCCCACGCGATAGTTTTTCATAAGTTCTCTTCCTTTCCTTGGTCAAAAATCGGCAATAATTGCCCATTATGAAAAAAACCGGTTGAAAACCGGTCGTTCATCCTCTATAATAGATTTGCTGTCTGCGTTCGACGGAAAATCCCGTGTAAAAAGCGGCAGCGCTCCATCATAGTATGATGACAATCCAACGCCTCTTAAACGTTGGACCAGGCAAGCGAAATTCCCCTTTCGCTCCCTTCGGCGGCGTTTCCTTTCGCTTTTCCTCCTCGGCGGGGAACCTGAGAAAAGGTACTCTTAAAAGCCGCGACCTCTGACCAGACTTATTATTTGGCATAATCTTACCATTTATTTGGTCTTGTGTCAATTCCCTTTTCATCATTTTTAGAGGAAAAAAAGGAGAGATTTTTGTTGTTAAAGCACGATTTCTATTTTGACCTTCCTGAAGAGCTAATTGCCCAGACCCCTTTGCAAAAGCGGGACGAATCCCGTCTGCTTTGTCTGGATAAACAAACGGGAGAGGTATCCCACCACCATTTTTATGATCTCAAAACCCTTTTAAGACCGGGGGACCTTTTAGTTGTCAACAACTCCAGAGTCCTCCCCGCCCGCCTTTACGGAGAAAAGGAAGGAAGCGGCGGAAAGATGGAATTTCTCCTTTTGAAACAGGTCGAACAGAAGGTTTGGGAGGTCATGGTCCGCCCCGGGAAAAAAGCCAAGCCCCAAAGCCGTTTCGTTTTCGGCAACGGTCTTCTGAAGGCGGAAGTGTTGGAGACGGTAGAGGGCGGAAACCGTCTGGTGCGGTTTGAATGTGAGGACAACATCTTTTCCGTTTTGGATCAGATCGGCCAGATGCCCCTCCCTCCCTACATCAAGGAAAGCTTAAAAGACAAAGAGCGTTACCAGACGGTGTATTCCAAAGAATTAGGCTCCGCCGCCGCGCCCACTGCCGGGCTGCATTTCACCGAGGAGCTGATGAAGGAATTGGAAAACAAAGGCATCTCTTTTGCCTACGTTACCCTCCATGTAGGGCTTGGCACCTTCCGTCCGGTCAAAGAGGAACAGGTGGAAGATCATCAGATGCATTCCGAGCATTACGAGCTTCCCAAAGAGACTGCGCAAAAAATTATCGAAACCAAGAAAAACGGCGGCCGGGTTATTGCGGTGGGCACCACCAGCTGCCGGACGCTGGAGAGTGTCGCCAAAAAATACGGGGGGATCCGAAAGGACGAAGGCTGGACCGATATCTTTATCTACCCGCCTTACGATTTTAAGGTGCTCGACGGCCTCATTACCAACTTCCATCTTCCGGAAAGTACGCTGATCATGCTGGTTTCCGCTTTAGCGGGAAGAGAGCATATTTTAAACGCATACCGGATCGCTGTAGAAAACCGTTATCGCTTTTTCAGCTTTGGAGATGCTATGCTGATTCTGTAAAAGAGAAAGGACGCATATCATGTATCATCTTCTAAAACAGGAAGGCGCCGCCAGACGGGGCCGCTTTGAAACTGTACACGGTACCATCCAGACCCCCGCCTTTATGAACGTCGCCACTGCCGCCGCCATCAAAGGCGGTATTTCCTCTTACGACCTTCGGGACTTAAAATGTCAGGTGGAGCTTTGCAACACCTACCATCTTCATGTCCGCCCCGGAGATCAGATTGTAAAGGAATTGGGCGGACTACAAAAATTTACCGGCTGGAACGGTCCGATGCTCACCGACAGCGGCGGGTTTCAGGTCTTTTCCCTGGCATCCCTGCGCACCATTAAAGAGGCGGGAGTGACCTTCGCGTCTCATGTGGACGGGCGAAAAATCTTTATGAGCCCGGAGATCAGCATGCAGATCCAGTCCAACCTGGGCTCCACTATTGCCATGGCTTTTGACGAATGCGTCGAAAACCCATCCACCCTGGAATACTCCAAAAAATCATGCGATCGGACCACCCGCTGGCTTCGCCGGTGCAAAAAGGAAATGGAGCGCTTAAACGCTCTCCCCGATACTGTAAACAAAAACCAGCTTCTTTTCGGCATCAATCAGGGATGCATCTATCCCGAGCTTCGCATCGAACACATGAAAGAGATCGCGGAGTTGGATTTAGACGGCTACGCCATCGGAGGCTTGGCGGTAGGCGAACCCGCCGAAACCATGTACCAGATCATCCAATGCGTAGAACCCTATATGCCCAAAGGAAAGATCCGTTATCTGATGGGCGTCGGAACGCCGGGAAACATTTTGGAAGCAGTTTACCGGGGCGTCGATCTGTTTGACTGTGTTATGCCCAGCCGAAACGGGCGCCATGGGCATCTCAATACCTGGGAGGGCATCCGCAACATTTTAAACGCCAAATACGAAAAAGATGACTCCCCCATCGACGAGCACTGCGACTGTCCGGTCTGTCAAAGACACTCCCGGGCATATATCCGTCATCTGTTCAAAGCAAAGGAAATGCTGGGTATGCGCCTTGCCGTTATGCATAACCTTTACTTTTATAATACGCTGATGGAAAAAATCCGTGAGGCATTAGACGAAAATCGATATCAGGAATTTTACCAGAAATACCGTACTATTTTAGATACCAGAATTTAGGTGAAAGAAATTGACATTCATTGAGTTGTTTCTCATTGCCCTGGGCTTAAGCATGGACGCCGCCGCTGTCTCTTTGACAAACGGCGTCGTATACTGTCCTCTGTCACTGGACAAAAAGCTGGCGATCCCCCTCTGCTTTGGATTGTTTCAGGGCCTTATGCCGTTACTGGGATACCTCACCGGCTCCTTATTTGCTCAATGGATGGATCGGTACGCAGGCATCATTTGTTTTTTGATACTGGGTACCATTGGGGGAAAGATGATCTATGAAGGATTTTTAAAGCAGGATACCAAACCGAAAAGCGAAAATTTGACCTATAAGGTTTTACTGCTCCAGGCGATTGCCACCAGCATCGACGCTTTCGCCGTAGGCGTAGGATTTTGCGCCGCAAAGGTCCTTTTGCTTCCGGCAGTTTCCATCATCGCCGTCATTACCGGCGTATGCTGTATGCTGGCGCTTTTATTGGGAAGATCTTTCGGCTGCATTCTCGGAAACAAAGGCGAAATCTTTGGCGGCAGCATTTTGCTGCTGATCGGGATCAAATCGTTGTTTTGACTCTTGCAAAACAAAAAAAATATGATACAATATATGATAATTTCTTTATTGCTCCTGACCATAGAAAGAGGGAAAAAATATGGATGTGAAATTACAGCGAAATCTGACGATGCTGGTGGACTTCTACGAGCTGACTATGGCAAACGGATATCTGGAGGAGGGCTTTTCCCAAAAGGAAGCGGTCTTCGATATGTTTTTCAGAAAAATCCCGGATAACGGTGGATTTGCGATCTGTGCCGGCCTCGAGCAGCTTATCGAGTATTTGAAAAGCCTTCATTTTACCGAAGAAGATATCGAATTTCTCAGAGGAAAGCATATGTTTTCCGAAGCCTTTTTGAAATATTTGAAGGATTTCAAATTTTGCTGCGATGTTTGGGCGATCGAGGAAGGAACGCCGATTTTCCCCAATGAGCCGGTCTTGACGGTGATAGGACCGGTGATGCAGGCACAGCTTGTGGAAACCATGGTTCTTTTGACCATAAACTACCAGTCTCTGGTCGCGACTAAGGCTAACCGCATCGTCCGCGCAGCCGCGGGAAGATCGGTATTTGAATTTGGCTCCCGCCGGGCACAAAGCTACGACGCCGCCATTTTGGGTGCGAGAGCATCCTATATCGGCGGCTGTGACGGTACGGCCTGTGCCATCGCCGACAGAGAGTACCAGATCCCCGCCATGGGAACCATGGCCCATAGCTGGGTCCAGCTTTTTGACAGCGAATATGAGGCTTTTAAAGCCTATGCCGAAGTCTATCCTACCAGCTGCACCTTGCTGGTAGACACCTATAATGTGCTCAAATCTGGCGTTCCCAATGCCATCAAGGTCTTTGACGAGGTGCTTCGTCCCAAAGGATACCAGCCGGTAGGCATCCGTATCGACAGCGGCGACATCGCATATCTCTCCAAAAAGGCCAGAGTGATGCTGGATGAAGCCGGATACGAAAACGTCAAGATCGTCGCGAGCAATTCGTTAGACGAGTATCTGGTCCGGGATCTTTTGATCCAGGGCGCCAAGGTGGACACATTTGGTGTGGGAGAAAATCTGATCACTTCCAAAAGCGACCCGGTTTTCGGCGGCGTATATAAACTGGTAGCTACTAAGGACGGCGACCGGTATACGCCGAAAATCAAACTGAGCGAGACGGCGGAAAAGATTACGACCCCCCATCGGAAGATGGTCTACCGCCTTTTCAAAAACGACACCGGACAAGCGGTAGCCGACTATATCACTATGTTTGATGAAGAGGTTCCCAAGACCGGCCCCATCACGTTATTCGATCCCAACGAAACATGGAAATCCAAGACGTTTGAGAATGTCACCCTGGTTCCTATGATGAAAAAAATCTTTGACCACGGTGTATGCTGTTATCAGTCTCCCGATATCGAAAGCCTTCGCACCTACTGTAAAAAGCAGGTAGAGTCGTTATGGGACGAAGTTACCCGGTTTGAAAATCCGCACCGCTACTATGTGGACCTCTCCCCCGCCCTTTGGAAGAGCAAGCAAAAGTTGCTGAAAGAAAACCAGTTTTAACCAAAAGAACCCGGTAACCGTTTTCCGGTTACCGGGCATTTTCAAAAAGCGTTGTTACTTTTTTTCGCGGACTACCGTATCTCTGAAAAAAAGAGAGATACACCAAAGCGCCGCCAGTCCGACGATCACATAAATGATCCGGCTGAAGATCGAATCCTGACCGCCGCCAATGGCCGCCACAAGGTCAAAGCCGAACAGGCCGATGGAACCCCAGTTCAATCCGCCGATGATCGCTAACGCCAACGCAATTTTATCCATATTTTTTCGCCATCCTTTGTTTCTTATTTTTGATAACCCTACGGACAACTATAGTATGGAAATTCTTTTTCATTTTATTCATTGACTGAAATATTATTTCAAAACAGAAAGGAAGATTTTTTTGACGACTCCCGAGATGATTGCAGCTTCCTGCCTTGCGGTCTTGTTCATCCTCGTGCTGATTCTTTTGTTTTTTGTTTTTCGAGCACAGTATCTCAGAAAAAATAAGACCTACGCCAAACAGAAAGTTTCCGCGTTTTTAAAACGTTTTTCCGGTATTCGAAGCTTTCAGGTATTAAACGATATTACCCTTCCTTTAAACGACCGGCTGATCCCCATTGACCATATCCTTATTGGCTTTTTCGGCGTGATGATCGTTGACAGCCGGGATGAGCGGGGCAACGTTTACGGAAGCGACGGCCAAAAAACCTGGACCCAGGTCACGGGTAAAAAAGACCGTCCGGAAACCGAAAAGCGCCAAAGCTTTCCCAATCCGGTAATGGAAAACCAACTTCGGGTGGACGCGGTGCGGAAGATCTTCACCGCAAACCGTGTCTATAAAACGGATATCGAAAGCTATGTGGTTTTCGCCGAAAAGAAGGTCCAACTTGCGGTGGGAAAGATTCCCACAGTTCTTTCCTATAAAGACTTTAAAAGGCTGTTGGGAAAAGAACGGTATTCCGCCGATGGTCCCGTGGATGTAAAGGAGATCGCTTCCCTTCTTTCCCAAAACGCAGTCAGATAGCAAAACAAAACCTCCCTCTTATTCGAGGGAGGTTTTTCCGTAAAAAGCCATCGAATCGGAAAATCCATATCCCAAAGGTTTATGTGACCTCTGGAAAATTAAAAGCTGCGGTCAGGAAATAAAGACGCATTCAAGCCATCTTCTATAAAATGAACTTTCGCGGTATCCCAATATTTCCTATAGACCCGTTTTTCATCTCCGTCCAAATTCAGCTGGTACATCCGGAAAATGACCCGCAGATTTTTAGGCTGCCATTGCTCCTCGTAAGAATAACAATATTTCATCCCCAGATTTTTCATAACGCCCCCGCTTCCGGGATTGTTTCGATCATGCGTCGCTGTAATATACAAAAAGCCGTCTTTTTCTACCTGTGCCACGACTGCTTTTCCGGCTTCGGTAACGATACCCTGGTTCCAAAATTCTTTTTGTAAACCATAGCCGAGATCATAAGGTTCCTCGACATCCACGTTGATGTAACCGATAGGTTCCTTATGCTCTTTAAGGCAGATGGCATATGCATAAGCTTTCGCCTGCGCATATTTTGCCGCATATCTTTCCTTGAAAAGATCCATCGCCTCTTTGGGGCTTTCTAACGGAAACCATGGCAAAAACCGATTAACTTCCCGATCACTGAAAATCCGATACAGGGCATTCAGATCCTCTTCGGTGAATTTCCTTAGGATCAAGCGCCGTGTTTCCAAAGTCGGTGTATTCATAAGCTGATTTCCCCTGCGTTACGATCAATCCAGAAAATCCTTGAGCTTTTTGCTGCGGCTGGGATGTCTTAATTTTCTTAGCGCCTTGGCCTCAATTTGCCGAATCCGCTCTCTGGTCACCTTAAATTCTTTTCCTACCTCTTCCAAGGTACGGCTTCTTCCGTCCTCCAAACCAAAACGCAGGCGGAGCACCTTTTCCTCTCTGGGGGTCAGCGTGCTTAAAACCTGGCTCAGCTGTTCTCTCAAGAGGGTATGGGAAGCGGCATCGGCGGGAGATGGCGCCTCGTCATCCGGGATAAAATCCCCCAAATGACTGTCCTCCTCTTCACCGATCGGCGTCTCTAAAGAAACCGGCTCCTGGGAAACCCGTAAAATCTCCCGAACCTTATCCACCGACATGCCAAGTTCCGAAGCGATCTCCTCGGCACTGGGCTCATGTCCGTTCTTGTGCAAAAGCTGACTGCTGACCTTTTTGACCCGATTGATGGTCTCCACCATATGCACCGGGATACGGATGGTACGCGCCTGATCCGCAATGGCGCGGGTGATCGCCTGACGGATCCACCAAGTCGCGTAAGTGGAAAATTTAAAGCCTTTGGTATGGTCAAACTTTTCTACCGCCTTGATGAGTCCCAGATTTCCCTCCTGGATCAGATCCAAAAACTGCATTCCGCGGCCCACATACCGTTTGGCGATGCTGACCACCAACCGCAGATTTGCTTCGCTCAGGCGCTGACGCGCTTTCGCATCGCCTTGTGCCATCCGTTCTGCCAACTCGATCTCTTCATCCCCCGAAAGCAAAGGGACCCTCCCGATCTCTTTTAAATATACCTTGACCGGATCGTCAATGTTGACACCATCGGCATAAGCCGCATCCTCGTCCGTCAGCCCCGGATCATTTTCCAAATCCAGATCCAGTTCTTCCTCTACGTTAAAATCCTCGATGATCTCCACATTGAGATTTTCCAGACTGTCGTAGAGCTTTTCCATCTGCTCTGCATCAAAATCCAGCTCTTCCAACGCGTCGGTGATCTCTTTAGTGGTCAGTTTCCCCTTCAAACGTCCCTGCTCTACCAAATCGTTGACTGTTGTCTTTTTTTCGGCCATGTGAATACTCCTTTTTCGTTCCCGTTTATTTTTTCTCTTTCTTTATCTGTTCGATCGCATCGTAAAGTTCCTGATCCGAAAGCTCCCCGACTCTCTGGCTTATATTTTTATATTGCTGGCCGAGTAAAGTCCGGATATAATCGTCTAATACCTGTTTTGTCTTGGGGATCTCGTTGTTTACGGCAATGATCTCACTGAAGCGGGATAATTTCTCCGGCGGTAGATCTCCGGAAAAATCAATCAATGTAACGCTGTTATTATTCTGTAACTTTTCCGTCAATATACAAAACAGCTCCCGATTCAGTTCGGTAATAAAGCTGGATTTATTGATTTTCGACAAAACATACGTCAAATAGTCAGAATGTTGGAATAAAAAAGCAATGATCCCTTCTTCCGCCAAAGCGGCCGTCAGATTTGCCCCCCGTTTGGGATTTAAGCGATCCCGAAAGGCAGCACGGTCGTTTTGGATCTTTTTCCAGCTTTCTTTTTGATTCCGTTTTTGATTTCGGCGCCGATGAACATGGATATTGGACAAAACCGTTTCCTTTAATATCCCCGTCTCTTTGGCGAGATAACCCGCGTACACCTCTCGCTCTATGGGGCTTTCCACCTTTGAAAGGTACTCCACGCTTTCATTCAGATACCCCGCCAATCCGTCCGCAGTGGACAGATCGTACTTTTTCCTGAATAAGGATAACCGATAGTCGATCACATTGTCGGAACCCTCGATCAGAAGAGAAAAGCGTTTCGCCCCGAACTTTTTGATGTACTCATCCGGGTCCTTGGCGTCGGGAATGGATAAAATCTTGGTTTCCACTCCCACATCTTTTAGAAGCGCCATCGCCCGATCGGTAGCATTTCGTCCTGCGCCGTCGCTGTCGTAAGCGATCACCACCTCCTTGGTGTACTGAGAGATCAGCCGGCATTGCTCCGGTGTCAGCGCCGTTCCCAGCGTCGCCACCGCATTTTCAAACCCCGCCTGATGGATAGAGATCACATCCATATATCCTTCTGCTAAGATTAACCGCTGAGAAGCCGCAATTTTCGCAAAATTCAGTGAAAATAAATTTCTGCTTTTTTTAAAAACCGGCGTGTCGGGGGAGTTGAGGTACTTGGGCTTGCTGTCATCTAACACCCGGCCGCCGAAACCGATCACATTTTTCCGCAAATCGATAATGGGAAAGATGATTCGGTTTCGAAAGAGGTCGTAGCTGTTTTGGTTTTTCCCCCTGGTGAGTACCGCTGCTTTCAGCATCTGCTCCTCGGTAAACCCCTTTTTCCTCAAATAGTTTTTTAAATTGCTCCACCCCTCCGGGGCAAATCCTAACCCGTATTTGACAATCGTCTTACTGGTAAGTCCCCGGTCCGTTAAATAGTCCAACCCCTTTTTCCCCGCCTCACTTTTAAGCATTTCGTGGTAATAGCGGGCGGCAGTCCGGTTGATTTCATAGATCAAAGGCTTCAGATCCAGGGAAGGGTCGTTTCTCCCCTCTTCAGGAAAAGGGATCCCGTTTCGTTCCGCCAAAAACTTCAGTGCCTCTATGTACCCCAGATTTTCCATCTTCATCACGAAGGTGATCACATCTCCTCCGGTCCCGCAGCCAAAGCAATGAAAGGACTGGGTATCGGTGTAAACCACCATAGACGGGGTCTTTTCCGAGTGGAAAGGGCAAAGCCCCACAAGATTTCTCCCCTGGCGTTTTAACGGCAGATAGCCGGATATCACCGTTTCGATATCACAGCTTGTTTTCAGGGTATCAATAAAGCTCTGCGCGATCGCCATAGCTCCTCCTTTTACCGTTTGGCCCAAAACTTGGGGATAAATAAATTCTGGTACAGATCCACCGCGTAAGAATCGGTCATTCCCGCGATATAATCGCAGATGACCCGCTCCTTCGGCACAGCGTCCAGCATTCGCCGGTAATCCTCCGGCAGCGCCTTCGGCTCCTTTAAGTAGTAGGTATATAACCGTTGCAGCATACTCTCGGCGCGTCCCTCCTCGCCCTTTGCCATCGGGTTGGTATAGACCTGTTCAAACATAAAATCCTTCAGGATCCGATAAGCGCGAAACACCTCAGGGGACATACGGATATCTTCTTTACTGTTTTCCACAATGGACGAGATCAGCGTCGTCAACCGCTCCGATTTTTTCCGTCCAAGAATATAAACCGCTTCCCACGGAAGCTCCTGTTCTTTCAAAACGCCCGCCCGAACCGCATCTTCGATGTCATGGTTGAGATACGCGATCTTATCGGCAAGGCGGACCACCCGGCCCTCCAACGTTTTTGCCAGAGTCTCTCCGTCCTCCGCGCTGTGACAGGCGATCCCGTTTTTGACCTCATAGGTCAGATTCAGCCCTTTGCCGTTTTGTTCCAACGTATGGACCACCCGAACGCTTTGCAGGTGATGCTCAAAGGGAAAAGGACAAACCGCCCGCAGTGCCCGCTCACCCGCATGGCCAAAGGGGGTATGTCCCAAATCATGACCCAAGGCGATCGCCTCGGTCAGATCCTCGTTTAACCGTAATACCCGGGAAATGGTGCGGGCGATTTGGGACACTTCCAGCGTATGAGTCATTCGGGTTCGGTAATGATCCCCATAAGGCGCCAAAAAGACCTGGGTCTTCTGTTTTAGCCGGCGAAAGGAATTGGAGTGAAGGATTCGGTCCCGATCTCGCTGGTAATCGGTGCGCAAGGGACATGGCTTTTCCTTACGAAGCCTTCCTCTCGTCTCTTCCGAAAAGGCGGCGTAAGGGGATAAAGTCATACGCTCCAACTGATATTGCTGTTTTTTATAATCCATGCTGCTCCCCTTTTTCTTTCTCTATTATAAAAATACCGGAAAACGCGAAAAAAGCCTTTATTTTAAGTCGGCATATTTTTCCTTTTCGACAACAGGCGACACTGCTGCTCCCGTAAGGTCGGTCAATTCCAGAGAAAAGCTCGGATACCGGCTTTTTTTGATCAGCAGCCGCAAACGGACCCGCTCACCAAAATCGGATGAAAGTGTTTCGATCCCGTATTTCGGAAAAAGATAGGTGATCTTCCCGTAAAAACTGTATTCAAAATCAAGAGAAAACTCAAGACAGGGCGCCATGTACAGCTTTTGCGCCGCCTCTACAGCAAGGGATGCACTGTGAGAATACGCGCGCACCAGTCCTCCCCCGCCCAAAAGGATCCCGCCAAAATAACGGGTAACCACAATACAGACGTCCACCAGCCCTTCCTTTTGCAAAACGCTGAGTACCGGGATCCCGGCCGTCCCCTGGGGCTCGCCGTCATCGGAATATCGCTGCAGCGACTGATTTCGCAGAAGGTACGCATATACGTTATGGGTTGCGTCCCAGTGCTTTTGCCGGATTTCCTGAATAAAGGCGAGCGCATCCCCTTCGGTTTCCACATGGCGGATAAAACCGATAAAGCGGGATTTCTTTTCTATGAACTCGTCTCTTGCTTCTCCTTGAATCGTTATATATTCTTCCGCCATATATCCTCCTGCAATAGAAGAAGGCGGTGCGCCCGGTCTTGGACCTCGCACCGCCTTAAATCTTCCCTTTTGTTATTTATCCAGATTATATCTCCTCTTAAACCGATCCACGCGTCCGCCGGTATCCACCAGCTTCTGCTTACCGGTAAAGAAAGGATGGCATTTGGAGCAAACCTCAACGCTAATGTTCTCCTTTGTCGAACCGGTCTCAAAAACGGCGCCACAGGCACATTTAATCGTCGCTTTTTTGTATTCAGGATGGATTCCCTGTTTCATTTCTTTCACCTCTTTCAAATCCTGTATCTCGAAATAAGATGATACCATAATCAAACAAAAAAAGCAAGAGTTTTTTTGTTTTTCTCTAAAAAAGAAGATTATTTTGTGGAAACGGGGAATGTAACTTTGCTGTAAATATTGTAAAGCTCGGTAATTTTGTCCCAGGTGAAACGATCCACTACACCATTGGATTCCAAAGCACTCTTATTTTGAATACTCTTAACCGCGTTTTCCGTTGCTTCGTCAAACACCCCCGTCAACACTAACGGCGGGATGTTAGCAAAGGTGTTTCCCAGCCGGATGAGCATAATCTGGAGCCATAATACCGGTTCTCCAACCGCTCCCTTTGAGATAATAAAGCTGTAATTCAAAAATGCTTCAATCGCTCTGGGCGGCGCAATATATCGGTTGATCTTATCCGATTCTCCAATCAGCTGATTCCAGGTCACCTCATCGATCTCCCCAGTGATCATCAAACCATATTCTTGTTGAAAAGCTTTTACCGCTTCTACTGTTTCTTCACCAAAAACTCCGTCTACCGCGATCAGCGGAATGGTTTTCCGAAACCGAGCAATAAGACGCAGTGCATTTTGTGCTTCTCGGATCGCACCATAAGTATCATTTTTTTCCATTATGACATCCCCTCTCTCAGTGTGTACCCGGGAAATTGTCTGGGGTTCCTTACCGCTCCGTTTACTAGATTCTCGTATACGTCGCCAATCTCATTCCATGTCACGGGCCCCACGATCCCGTCTACAGTCAAACCGGCTTCCGACTGGAAAATACGTACCGCATTTTTAGTGATTTCCCCAAAATATCCGGTGACCGGCACTTGAGGAATGGTAGTATAAACCGAGGAAATCAAGGATAAATACTGTTGAAGCAGAGAAACGCTGCTTCCGCTGGAACCAACCGATAAAGGCGAACCGGGATAGGGTGCTGCTACAGCTTCCTCTCCGTAATAAGGGCTGTTGATGGTGGATGCATACGCCCGGTAAAGCCGGTCCCAAGTCAAAGACCCTACCACACCGTCTGGACTTAATCCGTATGCCTTTTGAAATGAAAGTACGGCGGAGCGGGTTTTGGGACCAAAAACGCCGTCTACAGCAACCCAGGGAATCTCCTGGTTATACTGGCTCAAAAGCGCCAGCATATACTGGAGCACCCGCACCCGGTTTCCCCGATCCCCTTCCCGAAGCAGTCCGGTATACTGCATACTGCTCCCCACTAACTGCGCCCCTTCTGAATTGAGCTGGGCCAAGCGGGCGACCGAAGCATAAATATACGCAATCCGATACCAAGTCTGTTTTCCGACGATACCG
>CALWZB010000094.1 GCA_944385915.1 uncultured Clostridia bacterium
AGAAAAATCCGATACAGAAGGAAAAAGCCAGATTCTTTGAAAGCCAGTGGAGTGCGTTTAGAATGTAAGGGTGGATCAAAAAGTAATAGATGGCGCTTAAAACCGCCCAGAAAAAGGAAAAAAGGGGACAGATGATCCCCTGGATATTCCAGGGGAGTCCGGAATAATCCCAAAGCTTTAGGTGCATTCCTTTGATAAAGATGATTCCGGCAATGTATTCAATTCCTGTAACGCAAAGGGACATCAAGAAGAACAGGCAGAGCTTGTTGACGATAGGCTGGGTAAAAGGGAGGTACGGTTCGATACCGGACAGCAGATACAAAACGCAAAGGGAAAATCCGTAAAGGGGAAGATAAGGCCCAGTGAGAAAGCCGGGATTGATCCATCTATGTTCCGGATTGGAACGGGAAAAGAATTTTCGAAAGAATACTTCAATACCCCACCCGGCGAGGCTGCCAATATAAAATAAAAAGGCCATGGTAAGAAAAATACTCATATGCCGCTCCCCACTAAGTAAAATTTTTGTCGTTTTTTTGATTATAGCATAATGGATGGAAAAAGCAACCGGGGAAAGCAATACCGCGCTTTTGCGTTTTGCAAAACCATGTTTCACTTTGGGTCAGGCATTGCAAAAGTAAAACAAATGGACTACAATGAAAAAAGGAACCCTGCCCGTAACATGTCGGATGAGGGATCCCAACAGGGGAGATGTAAAGTGTGGGGGAGAGGAGAAAAACGGAAATGGAAAACGAAAAAATATTGATTGTAGACGACGAAACAGAGATTGCCGATCTCATGGAGATCTATCTGAAAAATGAAAATTATGTCGTTTATAAGTTGGACAACGGTACAGACGCACTACGGTGCATCGAAAGCACCGATATCGATCTGGCACTTTTGGATGTGATGCTTCCAGACATGGATGGATTCCGTCTTTGCCAAATCATACGGGAAAAACATTATTTTCCTATTATTATGCTTACTGCAAAGGTAGAAGATCAGGATAAGATCATGGGACTCGCCATAGGAGCCGATGATTATATTACCAAGCCTTTTAATCCTTTGGAGGTGGTGGCGCGGATCAAGACGCAGCTGCGCCGGTATCAACGGTATAATCCCCTTTCTTCTCCGGTTCGGCATGAGGACATGGTGGAATACAATATTCGGGGACTTACCATCAACAAAACTGCACATAAATGCTTTCTCGCCGGACAGGAGCTTTCTCTGACGCCGATAGAATTTAATATTCTGCTGTACCTTTGCGAGCACCAGGGGCAGGTGGTTTCCTCTGAGGAGCTGTTTGAAGCGGTTTGGAAGGAAAAATACCTGGACCAGAACAATACGGTTATGGCGCATATCGCAAGGCTCAGGGAAAAAATGAAGGAAACGCCGCGGCGGCCGAAATACATTAAAACCATTTGGGGAGTGGGGTATACCATTGGAAGGTAACAATTACTTTGTTCGGATAAGAAGCCAGCTTTGCCGTCAGATCTGGCTTCAATATCTGCTGACAATGATGGGGGCGACGGCGGGATTTTTCTTACTGGTATTTTTCTCATGGATGATTGCGCAAAGTCTGGTTTGGCAGGCGGAGGATCCTTTGTATCAGCTTCTGCACTGGGTGAAGGAGAATTTGCTTTTGGTGGGGCTTAGCGTTCTCCTGGTCCTTTGGGGGGTCATTACTTATTTTTTTATCCGCCGCCCTCTTCGATATCTTGACGATATGATATATGCATCCAAACGGCTGGCGTCTCCCAGCGAAACGCCCATCGTCTTGCCGCAGGCTATGAAGCCTATTGAGGACGAGATGAATTTGATAAGGGAACAGGCGCTTCGCAATCGTTTCCTGGCGCGGGAGGCGGAGCAGAGGAAAAACGATCTGATCGTTTATCTGGCCCACGATCTGAAAACGCCTCTCACCAGTGTGATCGGGTATTTGACCTTGTTATACGATGAGCCCCAGATTTCTCCTGCGCTCCAAAGCCATTATACCGAAATCGCCCTGCGCAAAGCGGAGCGGTTAGAGGATCTCATCAACGAATTTTTCGACATCACCCGGTTTAATCTGACCGCTATCACTTTGGAACCGGAGCAAATTCATCTCGGCCGGATGCTGGAGCAGATCCTTTTTGAATTTGATCCCATCTTAAAAGAAAAGGGCCTTTGGTGGGAGAAAAGGATCGATAAGGAAGCGGAAGTTTTTTGGGACCCCGATAAAATGGAGCGGGTTTTCGATAATTTGATTCGAAATGCGATCAGCTACAGTTACCCAAACAGTGCTGTTTCTTTTGTGATGGAGACAAAAAACGATCGTATAGAAATTCGGATCCAAAACAGAGGAAAGACTATACCAAAGGAGAAATTGTGCCGCATTTTTGAACAGTTTTACCGTATTGATTCCTCCCGTTCCTCCAAGACCGGATATGCAGGACTGGGACTTGCCATCGCCAAACAAATCGTTGAGCTGCACGGCGGAACTGTGGATGCGGAAAGTGTAGACGAAGCGATCTCCTTTTTCCTCAGCATTCCGAAAGATTGTAAGAAAATCGTATGATTTTAGTGAGAAAGAAATTAGATTTTCATTAGAGAAATCAAAAAAATAGATCGCCTTTCTTTGATATCATAAAGATGTCAAAGAAAGGCGATTTTTACGATAGGAGGTATAGAATGGAAACGCAGGAGCTACCGAGACGGAAAAGGAGAAAAAAACGATCAGTTATCGGGGGGATCATTAAAATCTTATTTTTAACTGCCGTAATCGTATTTTGTTTTTGTCTGGATCACTTTTTTCATATGGAGCAAACCGAAGGTTTCAGCTCGGATTCTCTTTCTGCCGGTATCTCTGCACTGCCGGCGCCGGAATCTTTTGCCGACGAAGAAGATTGGATGCTCATCTTAGTGAATCAAAGCCACCCGCTTCCCGAGGGATACGAGATCCATACGGTTTCACTGTCCAATGGGGAACAGATAGATGAAAGGATCTATCCCGCGCTGCAGGATATGTTTGACGCAATGCGGGAAGACGGTGTGTACCCTGTGGTGGCGTCAGGGTATCGAACGACACAGGACCAGCAGCAGATCTTAGACGACAAGATCGAAGAATGGAAAGCCCAGGGGCTATCCTACGAGGAAGCAAAATCCAGTGCGGAGGAATGGGTCGCCCTTCCGGGTTACAGCGAACATGAGCTCGGGCTTGCAGCGGATATCAATGCGGACGGGATCCATTCTGCGGGAGGGGATGTGTATGACTGGTTAGCGGAAAATGCATATCGATACGGATTTATTCAACGCTATCCGGAAGATAAAACAGAAATAACCGGGATCGCATATGAACCATGGCATTATCGCTATGTGGGAGAGAAAGCGGCGGCGGAGATCAAAGAGCAGGGGATTTGTCTTGAAGAGTATCTTGAGGAGAGGGGAAAATAAAAGAAATTTGCCGTCGAAAAGAGGAAAACCAATAAGGCGCAGCTTTCGCTGCGCCTTATTGGTTTTCTAACAGAGCCGCATAGTGGGGAAGCCGTAAATTACCCGATAAACAGTCTACCAATTTGGTAGATCAGCAGCGCTACGACATAGGCGGCGCCGGTTTGATAAGCGGCAGTCAAAAGAGCGCTTTTTAAGCTTCCCAATTCCTGCTTCGATGCGGCAAAGGCAGCAACGCAAGGCATATACAAAATAGTGAATGCCAAAAAAGAAAGGGCGCTTAACGGAGTAAAAAGGCTTTGAAGGGCGCTGTAAAGAGAAGCGTCTTCGGCAGCGCCTGTCAGAATGGTCAAAGTGCTGACCACCGATTCTTTGGCGGTGAATCCGGTGATCAAGGCGGTGGAGATTTTCCAGTCGCTGAAGCCTAAAGGGATAAATAAGGGCGCCAGAAGGTTTCCAATGGATGCCAAAATGCTGTCGGCGCTGTTTTCCACCATCTGGAAATTCCAGCCAAAGCTTTGTAAAAACCAAATGACAATAGTGGATAAAAAGATAATGGTAAAGGCTTTTCGAATAAAATCCTTCCCTTTTTCCCACATATGGATCAAAACGCTTTTCGCGGCGGGAAACCGGTAAGCGGGAAGCTCCATAACAAAAGGAACAGGATTTCCTTTGAAAACGGTTTTTTTGAGCAGCAGTCCGGACAGTACCGCTACCAGCATTCCCAAAATGTAAATGGAAAACATAACGATCCCCGCCTGTTTTTCAAAAAACGCCGCGGTGATCATACCGTAAATGGGAAGCTTTGCGCTGCAAGACATAAAGGGCGTCAGCAGAATAGTCATTTTCCGGTCCCGTTCGCTGGAAAGGGTACGGGTGGCCATGATGGCGGGAACACTGCACCCAAACCCAATGAGCATAGGGACAAAGGAACGTCCCGAAAGACCGATCTTTCGGAGAAGCTTATCCATAACAAAGGCGACTCGGGCCATGTACCCGCTGTCCTCTAAAATGGAAAGGAAGAAAAAGAGCAAAACGATAAGGGGAAGAAAAGACAAAACGCTCCCAACACCGGTGCATACGCCGTCGATGAGCAAAGAATGGAGAGCGGGATTGACATCCATTCTTTCCAGCCAGCGGGAAAACCATCCGGTCGCCGCATCGATCCCGGCTTCGAAAAGGGATTGCAGCGGCGCTCCGATGACCGAAAAGGTCAAAAGGAAGATCAAAAGCATGATCCCTAAAAAAATAGGGATACCAAAATATTTATGGGTTAGGATTCGGTCGATCTTTTCGCTTCGGAGCTGTTCTAACGATTCTCCTTTTTTGATGACACAGCTTGCGCAGACATTTTCGATAAACTGGTAGCGCATATCCGCCAAAGCCGCCTCACGGTCGGTGTGAAGCTGTTCTTCCATCTCTCTGGTGATATGGGCGATGAGACGGAGCTCGTTGTCGTGGAGCTTCAATTCCTTTTGCATCGGTTCATCTCCCTCCACCATTTTGGTGGAAGCAAACCGGACGGGGTAACCTGCCGCCGCGGCGTGGTCCTCGATAATATGGGCGATGGAGTGGATGGCCTTGTGGATCTCACCGGTGCAAAAATCCTGACGTTTCGGCTTTTGCTTTTCGGTGGCGATCTTGACTGCGACGGTCACTAACTCGTGGATCCCTTCATTTTTTCCGGCGGAGATGGGAACGATCGGGACCCCCAGCGCTTCGGAAAGCGCTTTGACCTTGATGCTGTTGCCGCTGGCCCGCACCTCGTCCATCATATTCAAGGCGATGACCATAGGAATTTCCAGTTCCATCAGCTGTAAGGACAGGTAGAGGTTGCGCTCAATGTTAGTGGCGTCTACAATATTGATGATGGCATCCGGATGTTCTTTAACGATAAAATCTCTGGTCACCACTTCCTCCGCCGTATACGGCGAAAGGGAATAGATCCCGGGAAGATCGACGACGAAAGCATCCTTCCGAAGTAAAAGCCGGCCTTCCTTTTTTTCTACCGTTACCCCGGGGAAATTTCCCACATGCTGATTGCTTCCGGTCAGCCGGTTAAAGAGGGTGGTTTTGCCGCTGTTTTGGTTTCCCGCTAATGCAAACAGAATACTCATACATCCATCACCCCATGGATCTCGATATTAGCGGCATCTTCTTTTCGGATGGTCAGCACATATCCCCGCAAAAACAGTTCAATGGGATCTCCCATCGGCGCTACTTTACGAACAGTTACCTTAGTGCCGGGAGTGAGCCCCATATCCAAAAGATGCCTTCTTAAAGCGCCGATTCCGCCTACCGCGGTGATGGTGGCGCTTTTTTTCGGTGCAAGCTGATCTAAAGTCATATCCTTCGCCCCTTTTGTGTCGAGTAATGTTAGATTAAGCTAACATTATTGTATAGTGGTCTTTTCTATTTGTCAAGAAGTGCTTGAAAAAAGAAAATTCAAAAAAGTTTAAAAACATAGTATAAAATTTAAAAAAATATTCAAAAAACTATTGACAGGTATTTATTTTCTGCTATAATTATTTATGTTTCAATTATTAGCGTTCTAATAATTAGATGAATTAATTATTTGGAAAGAGGGGTATTATGGCAGAAAAAGATTGGGAAAATAGTGGGGATCTTCCGATTGGTATGCTGATCAATGATGTTTCCCGCCATTTCCATTACGCGGTGCTTACGGAAGCGGAGAAAGTGGGAAGCCGGGGCGGATACCATCATATTTTGCACCATTTGGAGCATAAAGACGGGATCACCCAGTTAGATCTGGCGAAGCTTAGTCATCTAAAACCGCCCACCGTTTCAGTGACGTTAAAAAAGATGGAAACGGAAGGGTTGGTGACCAGAAAGGCGGACGTTTCGGACCTTCGTCAGGTACGTGTCTACATTACCGAAAAGGGTAAAGAGATCAACCAGCTAATAGGGGAAAAGATTTTGGAACAGGAACGGATCCTGACTGAAAGTCTTACGGATGAAGAAATTGAAATGTTAAAGCAAATTTTGACCAAGATCCGCAACCGGCAAAAAACATACTATATCAAAGGACGGAAATCGCATGAAACTCATTAAATACCTGAAACCTTACTGGTGGCTGGCGCTTCTTTCTCCTTTGTTTATGATAGGAGAAACGATCGCCAATCTTTTCCAGCCCAAATTGATGTCATCTATTGTAGACGACGGCGTACTGCAAATGAACACGGACGTGATTTGGAGTACCGGTATTGAAATGCTTCTCATTGTTATTGTGGGAGGTATCCTTGGAATTTGCGCCTCGATCTTCGGAACTACCGCAGCGCAAAATTTCGGGAACGACCTGAGAAATGATGTATTCAATAAGGTGATGCATCTTTCCGCTCAGCAGACGGATTTATTTACCACCGGTTCGCTGGTAACCCGGCTGACCAATGATGTGACGATGGTCCAAATGTTAGTCAGTATGACGCTTCGGATGTTTGCGCAGGCGCCTATTAGCTTTATCGGCGGCATCATTATGATGATGTCTTTAAACGTGGACTTTGGGTTGGTGCTGGTATGCGCGCTTCCCGTTCAGGTGATCGCGGTATTTGTCCTGCTGAAGAAAGCGCGGCCGTTGTTTAGCGTGGTTCAGCAAAAGCTGGATAAAGTCAATGCGGTGGTTCAGGAGAATGTCAGCGGCGCCAGAGTAGTCAAAGCGTATGTTAGAGAAGAATATGAGTCCGGTCGTTTCGGCGATGCCAATACCGATCTAATGAAGACCAATTTAAAAGTCCAGCGTTTGATGGCAACAATGGCTCCGATTTTGATGATCGTTATGGATGCTTCGGTAGTTGCGGTTATTTTAATCGGCGGTTTCCAAATTGAAGCCCAGAACATGAATATCGGTGAAGTTATGGCGGCGATCACCTATATTTCTCAGATTTTGACTTCTTTGATGATGGTGAGCATGATGTTCCAAATGATCTCCAGAGCGATGGCTTCGGCTACCCGTATCAACGAAGTCCTTTCTACTGTTCCGGTGATCGTAGACGGAACGGTGACCAGAGATTCCGAAACCCATGACGAAAAGAGAATGGGAAGTGTGGAATTTAGAAATGTAAGCTTCCATTATCCCGGTTACTCCGGGCGGCCAGTGCTGAGTCACATCGACCTGACGGTGCATCCTGGAGAGATGGTGGCGATTTTAGGCGCTACCGGATCGGGAAAGTCCTCTTTGGTCAATTTGATCCCACGGTTTTATGATCCGGTGGAAGGGGAAGTGCTGGTAGACGGTGTACCGGTAAAAGATTACGAGCTCAAAACCCTTCGCACCAAGATCAGCTTTGTACTGCAAAAAAGCGAACTGTTCAGCGGGACCATCGCTGACAATATTCGTTGGGGAAAACCCGATGCTACCGATGAAGAAGTGGAGCAGGCGGCGCAGATCGCTCAGGCGGACGAATTTGTCGAGACCTTCAAGGATCGGTATCATACACAGGTAGATGAAAAAGGAACATCCCTTTCCGGCGGACAGAAACAGCGTGTTTCCATTGCCAGAGCTATTATCCGAAATCCGGAGATCTTGATTTTTGATGACAGCACCTCGGCGCTGGACCTTGGAACCGAAGCGCGGCTGCAAAACGCTTTACGGGAGCATCTTTCCGATACGACGGTCATTATGATCGCCCAGCGGGTCCAAAGTATTTTGCATGCGGACCGCATTTTTGTGCTGGATCAGGGCGGTATTGCCGCCAGCGGCACCCATGAGGAGCTTTTAAAAACCAGCGAGATTTACCGGGACATTTATCATTCCCAGGTACGAGAGGGGGAGAAGGAAAATGGCTAGAGGTCCTATGATGGGCGGACGTCCCGGAGGCGGGCGGCCCGGCGGAGGCGGTCCCAGAGGAAGAATGATGATCGGCGAAAAGCCCAAAGATGCAAAAGGGGCCATTAAACGTATCGTAAAATATATTGGGACCAGTCGGTACCTGCTGCTTTCCGTCCTTTTGTTTACCATTTTTACGACGCTTTTAAGCCTTGTTGCCCCTACTTTACAAGGATTTGCCATCGACTGTATCACCCTTTCGGAAGGCCGGCTGAATGTAGATTTCCAAAGCCTGTTCTTCTTCCTGATCATTTTGGGTATTGTCTATGTCGTTGCGGCGATTTTTACCTATCTTCAGGCTTTGATGTCGGCACGGCTGTCTCAGTATACCGTACATCGGATGCGTAATGATTTGTTCCAAAAAATCGTTCGCCTCCCCATCAGCTACATCGACTCCCATCCTTACGGGGATATTATGAGCCGTATGACCAACGATGTGGAAAATATCTCCAACTCGGTTTCCTCGTCTCTTTCCTCTTTGTTTTCCGGCGTGCTCACCATTGTGGGATGTCTTGTGATCATGCTGATCCGAAGCCCGATTTTAACGGTAGTGAGCATTATCGCTATCCCTCTGAGTATCTTTTGCAGCAATCTGGTTGTGAAACGGGCGAGAAAATATTTTACCCGTCAGCAGGCTCTCTTAGGACAGCTCAACGGGCATGTGGAAGAATCGGTGACCGGTTATAAGACCATTTCTGCTTACAGTCAGGAAGAGAACGTCATCGAGGCTTTTGGCATCATCAGCAAGGAGTATAAGGATTGTTCCATCCATGCCCAGATCCTTGGCGGATTGATGGGACCGATTATGAATTTCATCGGTAACTTCATTTACCTTTTGATCGCGGGGATCGGCGGCGCTATGGCCATCAACGGTATGAT
>CALWZB010000095.1 GCA_944385915.1 uncultured Clostridia bacterium
GCATCATCAAGCTGGAAAGGATCTGGATCGCGTAGGTGATCAAAGCGGTAAGATCGCCGGTGGTCAGCCCCAGTGCCGGATCGTTTCCGCTGGCGATAATGGCCTTTGCGCCGATCCAGGAAATCAAAATCATACAGGTATACATGCAAATCTGCATCAGCGGGGCGTTTAACGCGATCAGACGTTCGCCTTTCGCAAAATACTCGTAGATCTTTTGAGAAATGCCCTTGAATTTCTGGATCTCATATTCCTCCTGGTTGAAGGATTTGACCACGCGGATCCCCCGAAGATCCTCCTGGACCATATTGTTCAGTTCATCATAGGTATGGAACACCCGTTCAAAAATGGGACGGGTCCGAATAACGATCCACCCAAGCAACACGGCGAGGACAGGGATCACCGCCAAAAAGATCAGGGAGATCTCACTGTTGATCTGGAAGGATACCACCATAGAGAAAACCAACATTACCGGACCGCGGATCGCCATACGAATCAGCATCTGATAGGCGTTTTGCAGGTTGGTCACATCGGTGGTCAGACGGGTCACGATGGATGCCGTAGAAAACTTATCAATGTTGGAAAAGGCAAATGTCTGGACATTATCATACATGTCCTGCCGCAAATTGGCCGCAAATCCCGTCGCCGCCTTAGCGCCGATGCGGGCGGCAAGGATACCGGTAGCGAGCTGTAACAAAGCAAAAACCAATAAGGCGGCTCCGTACTCCCATACCACCGTCATATTCCCTGCTTCAATGCCGAAATCGATCAAATTAGCCATCCAAAGGGGAATCACGATCTCGAATACCACTTCCAACGCGGAAAGGAGAATGGTGATATAGGTTCCCTTTCGATGTTCCCGAAGGCTTTTTGCCAACGTCTTCAACACATTCCTTCACTCCTCTTCTATTCTGTAGCGTGCTACATAATAAGGCAGAAAAAAGGCGGTCGGAAAAAATCCGACCATCTACTCCAAATTTTCGTATATGATTTTTAAAAGCCGGTAAAATTCCTTTACCTCTTTTGAAGATAATGAATGGATCAGTTTTCGCTCCTTTGCTTCCACCAGAGTTTTCATAGTCTGTGACATCGACAACGCTTTTGGCGTCAGCTTTACCCGCTTATTTCGCCGGTCGTCAGGATCCACATAGGTGGTCAGAAACCCGTTTTGCTCCATTCGGGACACCACTCCCACTATGGTTGGATGAGACACCTGAAGATCGTTTTCGATCTCCTTTTGTGTCGCTTCACCTCCCGTCTGTTCCAAAAGCCCTATAACCCGCGCCTGGGCAAAGGTCAGCCCATGGCGTTTCAGGTCCGCATCAGCCGACGCTTTCATTTTATCACTTATCGTCTTGAACCAGTAACCGATCCCGGGCTCCACAAAGAACACTCCTTTAAATATGTAGCATACTACGTATTTTAAAGAAAAACCTATCCCCTGTCAATAGCCTCACATATTGTTTTCTTCTTTTTTACAATTTCGTCATTTTTCGGCGATGCTTCCAACAAACAATCAAAACGGAACGCAAAACCGATACTCCGACGCAAAACAAAAGACCCGGAGCAAAACGCGCCCCGGGTCCGATACACTGGAGCGGATGAGGGGAATCGAACCCCCGTATTCAGCTTGGGAAGCTGATGTTCTGCCATTGAACTACATCCGCGTGCCTCATATTATACTCTCTTTTTCCAAAAAAGTAAAGAGCAAATTTAATTTTTTTTACTGCAAGGAGCGACATATTTCTTTTTCTTCTTTTCTTATACTGGAATTACGGTAATGAAAAGAAAGGTCTGATAACATGAAAGAAAGAATTTTAGCCGGTATGAAAAAAATAGACCGGCAAAAGCTCGCAGAAGGTCAAAAAATGCTTTTATGCGCCGCCCTCGGTTTCTTCGGAAGCCAGGTCTCCTTTTTAGGCGTTCCCGCTCCCGCGGGTTTTGCCTTTGCCCTTTCCCTCGCCGACCAATACGCCCTTTCGGCATTAGCCGGCGTTTTCTTCGGCGCGCTGCTTTTTTACCCGGTGGACAAGCAGCTGTTTTTCGTCATCTCGATCCTTGGCGCAGTCATTGTGAAACTGATTGTCGCGGGAAAGCAGATCAAAAATTCCTCTTTGCTTCGAAGTGTCGCCGCTTTTGTACTGCTCTTTCTCCCTCTTCTCATCAAAAACCGCTTTCTAAATTTAGGGACCGCCGACCTCCTTTTTTCGGTGGCGGAAAGCCTGATCGCCTGTGCCCTTTGCTACTTTTTCTACTACGCCTTTTTGGGACTATATAAAATCAAAAACGAGCGGGAGGTTTCCTTTGTCAGCTACATAAGCCTCGCCTTGTCAGGTCTGGTCTTTTTGTGCGGGCTTTGCGGTTTTGAGATCGCCCCCTTTAATTTGGGAAGGATCGCCGCCATCTTTTTTGTGATCCTTCTCTCCTCCTCTCCCGCCAAAACCGCCGCCCCCTTTTCCATCTGTGCCGCCGCCGCTTTGGTGATCTGCCGGGCGAATTTTTTGGGAAGCGCTTTTGCGCTGGCGGCGGGCGGACTCACCGCCTCATGCTTTAGCCGTTTTGGAAAAGGGATCCGTATTTTCTTTTTCGCATTGATCTACGCCCCGTTTTTACTGTTAGGGGCCTCATCCCAGTGGATCTACGGTCTGTTCGACTGTGGGATAGGACTTGTGCTTTCGGCCCTCTTTCCCAAAAAATGGCTTTACCTTTTTCAAAAACAACAAAGCCGGATCCTGTCAGAACCCACCGAAAGCCGCCGTATGGCCTCGAAGCTCAAATTCACTGCCGCCACCTTAAGCGAGATGCAAAGCGCGGTAGAAGCCATTTCCAAAAAGCTTTGCCGCAACGAGTTAAGCGGCTTCGACGCACTTTACGACTACTGCGCAAAACGGGTCTGTAAAAAGTGCGGGCTCAAGCTTTTTTGCTGGGAAACCAATTATAATCAGACGATGGACGCCTTTCGCCGGGTCACGCCGGCGCTGAAGGAAAAGGGAACGGTAGACGAAAAAAGCCTTCCTCCCTATTTTCTCAACCAGTGCGCCAAATCCTCCGAGATCATCCAGGCCGCCAACAGCGGGTACCGGGAAATGATCTCCAAAGAAGCCGCCCGGAGAAAGGTTTTGGAGGCCAAACAGATCGCCGCCGAACAGTTCGAAGGGATCTCCCAAATGCTCAACGAATTTGGAGAGGAGCTAAGCGAGATCTCCAAGCTGGACAGCGAGGGCGCCAAACAGGTGGGATGTATGCTGGAAAAGCTGGACGAAGAGGTTCGGGAAATCTACTGTATCCGGGATCGGTATGACCGGTACCGGATCGAGATCTACGCTTCAAAGCCCCTTCGGTCCGATTCCCATATCCTCGTAGAAGAGCTGGAGGAGCTTTTCGGAAGAAGCTTCGACCTTCCTTCTGTCGTCTCGGCAAAAGATCTGGTCAAGATCACCTTTTTCGAAAAAGCGCGCTTTTCTCTCTCTATCGGCAAGTATCAGCAAAACGCGTCGGGAAACCGGCTTTCCGGAGACAGCTTTGAAACCTTTGCCGACAGCAAAGGCTTTTGCCACCTCATTTTAAGCGACGGTATGGGCACCGGCGGAAGGGCGGCGGTAGACTCCATTATGACCTGCGGATTTGTGCTCAAGCTTTTAAAATCGGGATTCGGCTTTGAAGCCGCCTTAAAGCTGATCAACAGCGCTTTACTGGTCAAGGCAGGAGGAGAATCCACCGCTACGCTGGACATTGGCTGTGTGGATCTCTATACCGGCGCTATGGAATTTTTAAAAGCAGGCGCGCCGCTTTCCATCATCAAGCGTGACCATAAAACAGTTTCCGTCTCCGGAAGCTCCCTTCCCATAGGAATCCTTCAGGGGATCGCCTACGACCGCCACCGGTTCTATCTTCGCAAAGGAGATATGGTGATCATGGTGACTGACGGCGCAGTGGGCGAAGACGCCGCCGCGCTGGAATCTTTTATCCGAAATCTGAACACCGATTCTCCAAAGGACATGGCAAATCAAATCGGTGAATACGCCGCAAAAAAGAAGGAAAGCCGGGACGATATCACCGTCCTGGCGGCAAAACTCGTTGAAGCGGAATAAAAAACGCCCCGCAGGAACAGCCTGCGGGGTTATTTTTTGTCAGGAAGAATGTTTCCGCTTCTTTCTTCGCTTCCACCAAATCAAAACGATCACCAGCACCAAAAGAATGAGGAAAAAAGGGAAAAAGGCCATCAGCGTTAAAGAAAGATAGGGACTGCGCAGCGTACTGAAAATATTTTGGAACCAGTTTTCGTCAATCACGATCCGTAAATTTTCCCCGGGAAGGGTGTCAGACCGATACTGGTATTTTCGGGTATCGATTTTGGTAAACTCCAAATTGCTTTCCGAAATGACCGGCATTTCCTCATCCAGCAAAAGGTTGATGGTGAGATCTTCGAAATCTTTCCACATCGCCGCCGGCGTCAGGTAATACTCGATGATCCCCTGCTTCACATTAAAATCATACTCCGGGTATCCGCCGAGACGGTATCGATAGGAAATCACCACGTCGTACGCTTCTTTTGGCGCAAAATCCATAGTAAAGGTAACGCTGTCTACCCGCTGCTGCCCCGGATCGCCGTCTGTTAAAACAGCATACCGCCAATCTTCGGTTTCGATTTGGGTATCATACTGTAAAGCAAAACTATTTACAGTAACTTTTGCCTCTTTGCCGTCTACCATGACCTGTAAATCGCTCTGCTGCATATTGGGAGAAAGGAACATGGTTTCGGTAGATACCGCCTTTTGTGTAACGTTTTGAAGGCAGTAGGTCGCGGTAATGTCCGCATAAGCGCCATCCACCACAATATCCAGCACTTCCGAGCGCACCGCGATCTCCTCATTTTGCGAAAAGGTAATGGAAGAACCGATGTCCGCTTTTTCCGGCGCCGCCATATTCGCGTAAGCCTGTTTAGGCAAAACCAAGATCAAGAGCAACGTCAAAACAACAAAAAATCGAAGCCGTTTCATACCTGCCTCCTTCCGCAAAAACCATTTTCCTTTTGAAAAGCCGCCCGTAAGGGCGGCTTTCTCTTAGTCTTTTTTCCCGCCGCCAAACATGACATTGGGAAACCGCTCCCGATGCTGATGGACTAACTCGCGGTCATAATCCACTTTCATTTCGGTTACATCATCAAAGACCATGGTCACCGGTTCTTCCGTGGTATAAGGTTTCCAGGGAAGGGTTTCGGTAGAAGGATCTCCGGTCTTGGCAAACGCCGCCCAGGCGCCGGCCATCTCCTTTTCCAGCCGTTTTCCAATCTCGCCCTTATTGCAAATGGGAACCTTATCGATATTGTGGAACACAAAGGGGATCTCCGAGCAGTGCCACGCCGGCTTCCCGTCGTCATAGGGGAAATCCAGCGCCAGCACAAAGCAGTATGCCGGTACCGAGGAGACCTTGGCGCGCAGATCCATCATCGCGATGGTGGGAACACGCACCAGGGAATCCAGAGGGATCAGGTTCAATTCGTTCTTATCGGGATACGCCTTTTTGAACAGATCGATCATCCCGTCGGTGGCATCACCCAGCTTTTCTTCCAAAATCTCTTTTCGCTTGGAAACCGGGATGCTGTCCTTCTCTTTGGGCATCGGCATAAAGCCCAATTCCGCCACGACAGAACCCACCATCAGAGGAATGCTTTTTGCAAAATCGGAAAATCCCACATCCAGCGGAACGCCCGGATAGTATCCGTTGGCCACAGGCCCCCATTTTCCTACCGGGATCCCCTCTTTAGCGAGCTTGGGCGCGACTGCGTGGAAAGCGCCGGCCAGCGTCTCGTAGGAAACTTCCTCGAGCACTTTAGGCGAATCGCCGCCCAAATATTGGATCATTTCCTTCGCCAAAGCGGTGCAGTCTTCGGCCGTCTGCTCCAACGGCTTGGGAAGTACGCCGGACTGGATGATGGCCTTTTGGAACAGGCCCTCCGCCGCCGGTGTCTGCATCAAAACGGTGACCTTTCCTCCGCCGCCGGACTGACCGAAAATAGTCACATTATCGGGATCACCGCCAAAGGAAGCGATGTTGTCCTTGACCCACTGTAAAGCCGCCACCAGGTCGGCAATACCCGCGTTTCCGGAATTTTGATACTCCTCTCCAAACGCGGAAAGGTCCAGATATCCCAAAATGTTCAGCCGGTGGTTTAAGGAGACCACCACCACATCTTCATATTCCGCCAGATTATTGCCATCGTACGCCACCATCTCCAAAGAGGAGCCGGTGGAAAATCCGCCGCCATGGATCCATACCATGACCGCCTTTTTGGCGCCTTTGTCCAACGACGGCGTCCAGATGTTCAGGTACTGGCAGTTTTCGTCTTTGGGCCAAAACCGGTGGGGCACCATCAAATCGCCGCCAGGCGACTCCGGATCCAACAGCGGGCAAACATATCCGTAAGACAGCGCATCCTTGATCCCATCCCAGGGCTCTACCTCTTTTGGCATTTGAAACCGTTTTGCATCGGCGTACTTGATTCCGTAAAAATGGTAGACCTCCCCTAACCGGAAACCGCGGAGCTTTCCGTACTTCGTAGAAACCACCGGCTCCGAAGAGGTGCATAAAAATTCTTTGGCCATCTTTTCCTCCTTCTCTCCAAAACAGTTTTCTTGTTTTCACTTCAACTCTATTTATTTCTTTTTCGCCGTAGAACCGGGCATCATAGGAGGTGCCGCCTCGTCGACTTTCTCGATGAGCTTCCGGTCAAAGTCCAATTTCGCCTCGCTCTTTTCAGAGAAGACCATGGTATACTCCTTGCCCGTTTCATACATAGGCCAGTTTGCGAGAGCCTTGTGGTTGGGGTCCCCTGTCTTGGCGAAAGCGACCCATGCGCCCGCTACCTCTTCCTCAAGCTGGTCAGCGCAGGGAATGTTGGCAACCGCCACCTTATCCACATTATGGAAGGCAAAGGGGATCTCCGAGCAGTGCCACGCCGGTTTTCCTCCGTCCACCGTAAAATCCGGTGCGAAAAGGAAGGAATAAGTCTTTGCTCCCTCTTTGGCCCGTCCGTCCAGCCAGCGGATCGCAGGATACCGGAAGAAGGTGTCCAGCGCCGTGACGTCAACAATATTTTTATCGGGATAAGCCGCCTGGAACAGGGAAAGGACCTCATCGGTATCTTCACCGAATTTTTCCTTAACCACAGCAAGACGCGCCTCATCGGAAAGGGTGTTTTTATCCTTTACCCGGAAAGCAAAGGAAAATTCAGCCATAACCGTTCCTGCCATCACCGGCTTTTTGAGCCCGCCGGGAGCAAATCCTTCGTCTAAGGCATTTCCTAAGTACCAGTCGTTTTTCATCGGAGAAAATCCGGTCTCGTAGCCCTGCTCATTGAGAGCCGGCTCCGCCGCTTTATAGGCCTCCACCAAGTTTTCATAAGGAAGCGTCTCCAGCACCTCGACGCTGTCCGCGCCTAAATAGGAGAGCATCCCCTCCACCAGCATTTTCGCGCATTCCTTGTTGCAGTGCGGGAAGCCTTCTTCTGCCCAAAGACCACTTTGGATGATACCCCGCTTGAACAGAGGATCCGCCGCCGGTGTCTGTAAAAGGGCGTTGACCTTTCCTCCGCCGCCGGACTGACCGAAAATGGTCACGTTGTCGGGATCTCCGCCGAAGGCAGCGATATTATCGTGGATCCATTGCAGCGCCGCGACGATATCCGCCTGGCCCAGGTTAGCCGTGTTCCAATATTTTTCGCCGAAAGCGGACAGATCCAGATAACCGATCACATTCAGCCGGTGGTTTAAGGAAACCACTACCATATCCCCGTATTCCGATAAATTCTTTCCGTCATACGCCACCATCTCCAGCGAAGAACCGCCGGAAAATCCGCCGCCATGGATCCAGACAATGACCGCCTTTTTGGCGCCTTGATCCAAAGAAGGCGTCCAGATATTCAGATACTGGCAATCCTCACTCTTCGGCCAGAAGCGATGGGGAACGGTGAGATCCCCCTGAGGAGATTCCTGTTCCATCAAAGGCGCAATATAACCGTAGGATAACGCGTCCTTGATCCCATCCCAGGGCTCTACCTCTTTGGGCATTTGGAACCGTTTGGCGTCCGCGTACTTGATCCCGTAAAAATGGTAGATGTCGTCGTAGCGAAATCCCCGAAGCTTACCATATTTGGTAGAAACGACCGGCTCCGAAGAGGTACATAAAAATTCTTTTGCCATGTTTTTCCTCCTTATATGCATGTAGTGCTCTTGGCAAACGATGCCAAAAGTGTTTTTATAAAAACATTTTAAACCCAAAGATTGAAAAAGAAATTGCTGAAATCCTATTTGGCAGCCATATACTAAAAAAGACTAAAGTACCGCAAAGATGATTCCCTTCGCTTAAAAACCTCTTTCCTACTTCTTCGCCGTCGATTTGGCAATTCCTGTAGGAGCGATTTCTTCTAACCGCTCCACTAACTTCCGATCAAAGTCCAGCTTCGCCTCACTGTGCTCGGAAAATACCATGATATACTCGCTTCCCGTTTCATAAGCCGGCCATTCTACCAGTGCCGGATGATTGGGATTTCCCGTCTTGGCAAACGCAACCCAGGCGCCAGCCATCTCTTTTTCCAGCTGATCCGCGCATGGAATATTGGCAGCGGGGGCCTTATCCACATTGTGGAAAGCAAAAGGAATCTCGGCGCCATGCCACGCCGGCTTTCCGCCGTCTATGGTAAAATCCGGTGCAAAAACGAAAGCATAGGTCTTTTCTCCGCCCGCCTTCGCTTTGGCATCCAGCCAACGCATAGCCGGCTCTCGGAAAAAGGTATCCACTGCCGTGGCATCTATAATGTTTTTATCCGGATACGCCTCTTTAAACAGAGAAAGGATCTCCTCGGTGTTCTCGCCGTATTTTTCTTTGACAATAGCATACCGCTGTTCTTCAGAAAGGGTATTTTTATCCTTCACTTGGAATCCAGGACAAAATTCGGCGAAAATGGTGCCTGCCACCACTGGTCTCGCCAGTGCCCCCGGAAGGAACCCGATATTTAAGGAATTTCCCTTGTACCAATCATTCTGTATGGGAGTCAATCCCACTGCATACCCTTTGTCTCTCAAAACCGACGCTCCAGCATGATAAGCCTCTGCCAGCTTCTCGTAAGAAACGGTCTCCAAAACCTCCACCTGATCGGTGCCAAGGTAGGATATCATTTCCTCGATCAAGAGCTTGGCTCCTTCTTTGCTGCAATGAGCCAACCCTTCATCTGCCCAAAGGCCGCTTTGGATAATACACCGCTGAAACAGATGATCCGCAGCAGGAGTTTGAAGCAAAGCATTGATCTTTCCGCCGCCGCCGGACTGCCCCAAAAGGGTAACATTTTCGGGATCACCACCGAATGATTCGATGTTGTCATGGATCCACCTCAATGCGGCTACAAGATCCGCCTGGCCCAAATTCGGAGTATTCCAATACTTTTCACCAAAGGCCGATAGATCCAAATACCCTAAAATATTCAGACGGTGATTCAAAGAAACCACTACAATATCTCCAAACTCCGAAAGGTTTCTTCCATCGTAAGCATCTCGCTTTATGGATGAGCCATCGGAAAAAACGCCGCCATGGATCCAAACAATGACCGCTTTTTTGGCGTCTTTTTTTAAAGAGGGCGTCCAAATGTTCAGATATTGGCAATTTTCGTCCTTAGGCCAAAAACGAGGCGGGGAGGAAGCGCCACCATCGGGAACTTCTTTATCCAACACCGGACAAACATATCCATAGGACAGTGCATCCTTAATGCCGTCCCAGGGTTCCACCTCTTTTGGCATCTGAAATCGTTTGGCGTCGGCGTACTTAATCCCGTAAAAATGGTAAGTGTCCCCCAAACGGAACCCGCGAAGCCTTCCGTATTTAGTGGTAACTACAGGTTCTGTTGCAGTACACCAAAAATCCTTAGCCATTGATGTGCACTCCTTTTTAAAAAAGAAAATTCATTTTGTTATTTTTCTCCATTCTATTATATCAATTTACTTCCCTAGGCACAAGACCCTTTTCTTTGGCGAATTGACCAAAAACACACGCCCTTCTTTTGAGCGAAAAAGCAAGAAGACTGTACCAGAGGTACAGTCTTCTCAGGTAAATTAGAAATTCATTTTGGGAACCACAGGAACAAAATTCAGCGTCTTATGATACGCGGAAAGCTCTCTGTCGAAGTCTACCTTCACTTCGCACTTTTCGTCGAAGATCATAGAAGCGCCGGCGCCTTCCTTCCACTCGGGCCACTCTACGGGGAGATACTCGTTGTTGGGGTTTCCGGTGCGGGCGAAGTTGACCCACGCCGCGCTCATCTGGTTTTCCAAAAGCTCGGAAACACCGGGCTTATTGCAGATAGCAACCTTATCGGTATTGCGGAACGCGAAGGGGATCTCGGAGCAGTGCCACGCCGATTTTCCACCATCATAGGGGAATTCAAAAGCGAACACATAGTTATAGGTGGGCGCACAGCCGGATTTCACACGGAGATCCATATACTCCAGAGTAGAAGGACGATAGCCGTCATCCACATAAATGGAGTCGATGATATTCTTGTTGGGCCAGGCTTTGCGGAACAGTTCCATCAATTTCTCGGCGCCGCCGTCGGGGAACGCCGCTTTGACGTATTCTTCCCGCTCTTCTTCGGTGTAGCCGTACTTGTTGGCAGGAGCCGCAAAACCAAATTCTGCAATGTTGGAGCCCAGCATCATAGGTACCGTCTTGCCGTACTCGGTAAAGCCGTCCTCAAGCGCATGACCTACAAACCAGTCGTTGACGAAGGGACCCCAGTTTCTGGTGGAAATACCCTGCTCCGCCAATTCGGGCGTAATGACGTCCACCCACTTTAAGAGCTCTTCGGGAGACATAGCAAGAAGGTCTTCAAATTTGTCGGTGCCCGCATGCTCCATAATCGCCTTAATGATCGCGGGAGAGAAGTTCTTGTCTACCTTCCGCTCGGCGACCGCACGCAGACCGGATTCGACAATGACTTTGTGATAGAGGCCGTCCGCCGCGGGAATCTGCATCAAAGTGGAAACTTTTCCGCCGCCGCCGGACTGGCCGAAAATGGTCACGTTTCCGGGATCGCCGCCAAACGCCTCGATGTTGTCATGAACCCACTGAAGCGCCGCTACCAGGTCCGCCATACCGCAGTTCGCGGAATTCTTATATTCCTCGCCGTAGGGAGAAACATCCAAGAAGCCCAGGATGTTCAGACGATGGTTAATGGAGACGAAGACAATGTCGCCGAACTCGGACATATTTCTTCCGTCGTAAGCGACCATCTCGATCGCGGAGCCGGAGGCATATCCGCCGCCATGCATCCAAACCATAACCGGTTTTTTCGCGTTTTTGTCAATGGACTGGGTCCAGATATTCAAGTTTAAGCAATCCTCGCTCTTGGGCCAGAAACGATGGGGAACCATCAAGTCGCCGTTAGGAGAATCGGGAGAAGCGGGATATGTAATGTAACCATAAGACAACGCATCCCTGATCCCATCCCAGGGTTCCACCGGAAGGGGCTGCTGCCAACGTTTACACTCAGCATATTTCACACCGTAAAAATGATAAGTGCTTCCCAATTTAAAGCCTCTTAATTTTCCTTCTTTAGTCTGTACAACAGGCTCTGTCGAAGTGCAGATAAATTCTTGTGCCATAATCAGTCTCCTTTTTTCATCGCAAATTCCTACAAAGCGAAAAAAGCTTTGTAAACCAACAAAGTCATTATACCATACTTTTTTACAGAGTTCAATAGATTTTTACAAAATCTCAAAAACCATAATGAAAAAATTATGGTTTCCTTCTCCTTTCCTTTCTGAGAAAAAGGAGTGGTAAAAATACGCCTCCCAAAGCAAGAAGCAACGCCGAAACACAGCACACTATAAGGCGCATTGTGACAGAAACTGAGAAAAAATACAGCAAGACGGGTATCGCCAAGAAAGCGGTTATACTAAATCCAAGAGAAAATAACCCGACGATATCGTTGCACTGCTCCCACTCTTCTTTCGTTACTGATTTGGGGTCCATATGGTACCCTACCCGCATATCCGGATACACGGTGCGACGTTTGCAAAGCAAAAACCAGGTACCGATTCCAATAAGGAGTCCCACTCCGTTGAGCAACATCCAAATGATCTCTTTCATCTCGTTTCCTCCTTTGTTTTATTTTACACTACCCCTATTGAAACCGCAAGAAAAAAGGACAAAAAATCTCTTTGGAATCTTGCTTTTTCAGTGTTTTCGTTATACAATAAAAGAAAACGGCAGGAGGTATCATTATGGCGCTTACTTTCGTTCAAACTCGTTTTGGCGCACTCGAGGGCGTTTCCTTGTCCGAAACCGTTTCGGTGTTTCGTGGCGTCCCTTATGCCAAAGCGCCGGTGGGCGAGCTTCGATTTCGACGTCCTGTTCCCTGCGAACCGTGGGAGGGCGTAAAAAAAGCCGACCGGTTTTCTGCGGTGTGTCTCCAGGGGCGGATGCCTAAGGGAAGCTTTTATCATAAGGAATTTTACAGCGAAGACGACGACCTCTTTCAAAGCGAGGATTGTTTATACTTAAACATCTGGACGCCGGCAAAAGCGGAAAATGAAAAGCTTCCCGTGCTCTTTTGGATCCATGGCGGCGGCTTTGACCACGGCTGGGGCTTCGAAAAGGAATTTGACGGCGAGGCTTTTGCGGAAAAGGGCGTAATTTTGGTCACCATCAATTACCGCTGCAACATTTTCGGCTTTTTGAAGCATCCGTGGCTGGACGCGGAAAACGAGGAGCATATTTCCGGAAACTACGGGATCTTTGACCAGATCGCGGCGCTACAGTGGGTTCGGGACAACATTTCCTTCTTTGGCGGCGACCCTGAAAACATTACCATCGACGGCCAGTCCGCGGGGGGGATGTCGGTACAAACCCTGATCTCCACCGATTTAACCCGGGGAATGATTGCCGGCGCTATATTGCAAAGCGGCGGAGGATTCGGCGGTCTTCGCTTAGGCGGCGGCGCGAAAGAAGCGGAAGAGACCGGCGTTGCGTTTGTTCGCTCTACCGGCGCCAAGGATCTTTTTGAGCTTCGGGCGATGCCGGCGGAGAAGCTGTTTTCCTATTATGTTGCTTTTAAGGAAGGCCGCTTTGCTCCCCATGTGGACGGCTACCTTTTAAAAGCCGAATATACCGAAATTGCCAAAAGCGGCGCTATGCATGACATTCCCTATATGATCGGGACCTGTGTAGACGAGGGGAAGAGCTTTGGAAACGGTTTTTTGACCGGCACTTTAAATTTTGTCAACAACCAGCTGGAACTGGGGCGGACTCCCGCTTATTTTTACTGCTTTGACCGGAAGCTTCCCGGCGACGACAGCGGCTCGTTCCATTCTTCCGAGCTTTGGTACCAGTTTAAAACCCTCTCCCGTTGCTGGAGACCGATGACGAAGGAAGATTACGCATTGTCGGAGATCATCAACAGCTACTGGGCCAATTTTGCGAAGGCAAAAAATCCCAACGGTGAAGGGCTTCCCAACTGGGAACCCTATACCAAAGAGGAGAAAAATCGTCAGCTTTTAAAGTTGCAGGTAGAGACGGAACAATTCGAAGAATGATGTTTTCTGTTCCGTTAAACATCTCATAGGGAGAAAAAATATGCCCCGCTTTTTTATCGAACCCCCGCGAGGAGAAGAAATTATTCTTCGCGGCGAGGACGCATCTCATATTTCCCGTTCCCTGCGACTGGAAAAGGGAGATACCGTCACTTTGTGCGACGGTCAAGGGACCGACTACCTTGCTGTCATTCGGGATATCTCCCGGGAAACGGTGACGCTCGGGATTACCGAACACGTTCCTTCCTCTTGCGAGCCTAGGGCAAAGGTCACTTTGTACCAAGCTATGCCCAAAAGCGACAAAATGGAGTGGATTATTCAAAAATCGGTGGAGTTAGGCGTCGACCGAATCGTTCCCGTTTTAACAGAACGTTGTATCTCTCGCCCGGATGAAAAGGGCATGAAAAAGAAACTGGAACGGTATCAAAAGATCGCCCTTTCCGCCGCCAAACAGAGCGGAAGAGGAAAAGTTCCGGTTATCGAAGACCTCCTCTTGTTGCAGGATGCGGTTTGCCAATGTCCAAAGGACAGTTTTGTTTGTTACGAGAAGGGCGGAGAGCGGCTTTGTGAGCTGATTACAAGGGAGGCCGAGGAAATCGGGTTGTTTATCGGAAGCGAAGGTGGTTTTTCCCAAAAGGAGATCCAACTTTTGACAGATCGCAAAGTTCGGCTCGCAACCTTGGGACCTCGAATTTTACGCTGTGAAACAGCACCTGTGGCGGCTCTTGCGGTCATCTTTAGCCTGACAGGTGATTTGTAACTCCATCGGGAGAATTTTCGTATTTGAAAGGAGTCATTATTATGAAAAAAAGCGCTTTGGTTTCTATTTTAGCGGCAGCTGCCGCAATCGCAGCTGCTGCCGTCGCGGTGGCCGCATATCTGAAAAAGAAAGGGGAAGCATTCACCGAGACCTTAGACTACGAGCCGGATGATTTCCTCGATGAAGAGCAGATCATTATTGAAGATACCGACGAGGAAGAAACGGAAACGGACGAATCCGGCAGCGAAGAGGAAACAAAAGAAAACGTCGATGAATCCCTTTCCAGTCTTTCCGATGAAATCAAGGAATAAGAAACAAAAAAAGCGCCGGATCCGGTGCTTTTTTGTTTCTTAACGGTCTTTTAACGGCGAAATCAAAGAAAATCTCTTTTCTTTTGTCCATTGATATGATATCCTAAGCTTAACATTTTTCACCTTCATTTTTTGACGAAAGGCTTTTATGTGGAAACAAAAACTGCGTGACGGCATCATTTCCTTACTTTTGCTGACCGCCACTACTCTTTTTTGCATCCTGATGCAGATCGTCAATGACAACGCCAATTTCGCACCCATGCTGTTTATCCTGGCGGTGTTTTTGATCGCCCGCTTTACCCACGGGTACCTTTGGGGGATCCTTTCCTCTCTTTTAGGGATGCTTTTGGCCAATTTTGTCTTTACCTACCCCTACTGGGAATTTAATTTCACCCTTTCGGGCTATCCCCTGACCATGGGCTGTATGCTGGCGGTATCGGTAATCACCAGCTCCCTGATTACCCAAAACAAAAATCAGGAGCTTACCCGGCTGGAAATGGAACGGGAAAAGATGAAAAGCAATCTTCTCCGCGCCGTTTCCCATGATCTTCGCACACCCCTCACATCCATATCCGGCGCCTGCTCTGTCCTTTTGGAAAGCGGAGAACAGCTTTCCAAGCCACAGCAGAAAAAGCTTCTTACCGATATCCGCGAGGAGGCCAACTGGCTGATCCGAATGGTGGAAAATCTTCTGTCTGTCACCCGGATCGGAGAGGAAAAAACGGCGAAGGTGGTAAAAACGCCGGAGCCGGTGGAGGAGATCGTGGCGGATCTGGCGGGAAAATTCAAAAAACAATTCCCCGGATCCCCCCTGACCATCAACATCCCCGAGGACTTTCTGATGGTGCCTATGGACGCGATCCTTATCGAACAGGTGCTGATCAATCTTCTGGAAAACGCAGTGGTCCACGCGAAAACCGCTACCCGGATCGTATTGTCGGTGGAGCAAACGGAGCATGAAGCCATTTTTTCGGTAAGCGACAACGGCGTCGGCATCGACAAGGAGCGTCTCCCCCATCTTTTTGACGGGTATTTTTCGGGAAAGGAAACCACCCTCAGCGACGGAAAACGGAATATGGGGATCGGTCTTTCGGTCTGTAACGCTATTATCCGCGCTCACAAAGGGAAAATGAAAGCGGAGAATTTAAAAGAAGGGGGATGCCGGTTTTCCTTTACCCTCCCCTTGGAAGAGGAGAGATCCTATGAATAACAAGCCCACCATTGTTGCCGTAGAGGATGAAAACAGCATCCTTAACATTTTAGAGATGGTATGCAAATCCTCCGGCTATCAGGTTTATACAGCGAAAAGCGGAAGCGAAGCCTTGATGATGATCTCTTCATACTGTCCCGACCTGATCCTTTTGGATCTGGGACTTCCGGATATGGACGGTTTCAAGATCATCCAGTCGGTGCGGTCATGGTCGTCTATCCCCATTATCGTTGTTTCCGCAAGAAACCATGAAAAGGACAAGGTGAGCGCGCTGGATTTAGGCGCCGACGACTATCTCACCAAGCCCTTTGGTACTGCCGAGCTTTTGGCCAGGGTCCGCACCGCTTTGCGCCATGCATCCGGAGACGGAAATAAAACCAAAGCGTATGAAGGGATCTTCCGGGTGGGAGACCTGACCATCGATTATGATAAGCGGCAGGTCTTCAAAAACGGTCAAAACGTCCATCTCACCCAAAACGAATACAAGATCGTCGCTTTGTTATCCAAACATTCCGGAAAGGTACTGACCTATGATTTTCTGATGAAACAGATCTGGGGTCCCAACATGGGAAGCGACAACCGGATTTTGCGGGTCAATATGGCCAACATCCGGCGAAAGATCGAGACTCAGCCTGCCGATCCTGCTTATATTTTTACCGAAATTGGCGTAGGATACCGTATGGCGGAAGAAAAAGGATAAAAGAGAAAGGGGAAATGAAACGGGAAAGAGCACATATGCTGTAAAGGAAAACTGTATTTTTATTACCATGGAAACAGACCAGAAAGGACGAAATAAGCATGGACGACTCTTTTTTGTGGCAGATCCTGCTGCAAATCATACTGATCGCTTTAAACGCCGTTTTTGCCTGCGCAGAAATCGCTGTCATCTCAACCAGTGAAACCAAACTGATCGCTCTCGAGGACGCCGGGGACAAAAAAGCAAAACGCCTTCTTTGGCTCAAACGCCAGCCGGCCCGCTTTTTGGCTACCATCCAGGTCGCCATTACCCTGTCCGGATTTTTGGGAAGCGCCTTCGCCGCGGACCACTTTTCCGACCAGCTCACTGCCTTTTTACTGAATTTAGGCGTTCCTATTCCGGAAAAGACCTTAGATGCCATTGCGGTAGTGCTGATCACCATTGTGTTATCCTATTTTACACTGGTATTAGGAGAGCTGGTTCCCAAACGGCTGGCGATGAAAAAAGCGGAACAGATCGCCTCTGCCCTTTCGACGCTGATCGTATTGCTTTCCAAAGCGCTGACGCCTATCGTTTTTATCCTGACCAAATCCACCAACGGGATCCTCACCCTTTTGGGGGTCAACCCCGAAGAAGAAGAGGAAGCGGTCACCGAAGAGGAGATCCGCTCTATTCTGGATCTGGGAAGCCAGCATGGCACCATCGACCGGCAGGAAAGCGAGATCATCCAGAATGTTGTCGAAGTTGACGACATTGAGGTCGGCGAATTTTTGACC
>CALWZB010000096.1 GCA_944385915.1 uncultured Clostridia bacterium
GTAAGATCTCCGCTTAAAATGCTTTTCCCCGCGTAGGTGGTGATAAACATTCCCGGCGCCCGGGCCAACACGGAAATCAAAAGAAACCGCAAAGGCTTCATGGGGGTAAAGGGCGCGACAAAGGCAAGAAAATCCTTTGGGGCAACGGGAATCAAAAACAAAATGGCGGTGAGCGTCTCCGCCTTTTTGGCATTTTCAAAAAAATGGAAGCGATGGACGTCCTTTTCCTTAAACCGGTTGAGCGCCTTTCGCCCCACACGCTTGACTCCGTAATAGATGGCGGCGGTCCCTAAAAAAGCGCCGGAAAGGCAAAGAAGGGAGCCGAAAAATCCTCCGTAAAGCATTCCGGAAGCCAGTTCTACCGGCTCTCCCGGCAAAAAAGCGACCGCGATCTGAATCGCCTGGAGCAAAACAATGGCACAGGCGCCGTATACGCCCAAGGACGCTACGAATTCCCGCATCGCCTCGGTGCGGTCGTCGCTTTTAAGCACCGCTAAAAGCTCCGGCCAGTACTGAACCAGAAAATAGGCGATAATAAAAATAAATATAGCCGCAGCTCCATAGCCGCATACCTTGTAAATATTCTCTTTTTTTGTCTGCATTTTTTTCTGCCCTCTTCTTTTGGGGAAGCTGCACGGCCGCCTTGTCCTTTTGGGACAGAGGCTATATTGGTATCTATTCGATTTTCTCCCCAAAACCGCCCTGCTGACGGTAAACGAAAGGCAATTCCTCCCTACGCTTATTGTAATTTTTTCAGGCCAAAAAGTCAATAGAAATCGAACTTTTGTTCCAGGTTTTTTCCTTCGTTTTACAAAACCCTTATGGATTATTCCCATTTTATTCATTTTCCCCCGGACAAACCGGACTTTCCTTTTTCTGTAGGGCATGTTACAATAAAAAAGATAGGAAACGGAGGGAAAACATGGAGCCGCAATGGGAAAATTTATCGCCGGATCTTCGGATCGCGGTTTCTTTAGAGCATCGTTTTGGAACCGACGCCTTTTTGCTCAGCGATTTCGCGTCGGCAAAACGAAAGGATCAAGTTGCCGATCTGGGAACAGGCTGCGGCATCATCCCGCTCTTATTATACAAAATGTATCATCCGAAGATCATATACGGATTGGAGATACAGTCTGCCGCCGTTTCCCTTTTTTCCGCTTCGGTAAAAGCCTGTGGGCTGGAAGGAAGGGTGATCCCGGTGCTTGGAGATCTGCGGGAAAAGGTGCTTTTTCCCGATACCTTTGATTTGGTGACATGCAATCCCCCCTACCAGAAAGCATCCCATGGCATCATCAGCTCCAAAACGGAGCGAAGCGCCGCCAGGCATGAGCTGTTGGCGACATTGAAGGATGTCTGCTTTTCGGCGAAACGGCTTTTGAAAACCGGGGGACGGCTTTGCATCTGCCAGCGGCCCGAGCGTCTTTGCGACGCGATGGAAGCCATGCGGCAGGCGGGGATCGAGCCTAAGCGCCTTCGGTTTGTCGCCAAGGAGCCGGGAAAAGCGCCATGGTTATTTTTGCTGGAAGGGAAAAAGGGGGCAGCCCCGTTTTTACGGGTGGAGCCTGCGCTGTATCTATACGAGGGTGAAGCATTAAGCCCGGCGCTTTTACAGATCTATCGAAAGGAGCACAAGGATGAAGGGTAAGCTTTATGTTGTGGGGACGCCGATAGGAAATTTAGGGGATCTTTCCCCCCGGGGAGCAGAGGTATTAGGCCAGGTAGATTCTATTGCCGCCGAGGATACCCGGGTCACGGTAAAGCTGTTGAACCATTTGGGGATCAAAAAGCCCCTCATCAGCTATTACGAGCATAACCTCAGAGAAAAAGGAGAACAGCTCATCGAAAAGATAAAAGCCGGCGCCGATATCGCGGTGGTCACCGACGCGGGGATGCCTTGTATTTCCGATCCGGGAGAGGACCTGGTGCGGCTGGCGGCAGAGCAGGATATCGAGGTGGTGGTAGTTCCCGGTCCCAGCGCCGCCGTTTCCGCGTTGGCAGTGAGCGGACTTTCCACCTCCCGCTTTTCCTTCGAAGGATTCCTGTCGGTAAACCGCCAAAACCGTCTGGCCCATCTAAACGAGATCCGTTTTCTTCCCCATACTCTGATCTTTTATGAAGCCCCCCATAAGCTTCGCCAGACCCTTTTGGATCTGTATACGGTGTTGGGAGACCGAAGGATCTCTCTTTGCCGGGAACTGACCAAGGTGCACGAGGAGGTCTTGCGGTTTTCCCTTTCCGAGGCGATGGCTTACTATGAGGAAAAAACGCCTAAAGGAGAGTACGTTTTAATTGTCGAGGGTGCAAAAGGATCCAAAGAGGAAATGACCTTTGAGGATGCCGTCGAATTGGGAAAAAGCTTTTTACAGCAAGGGGACAAGCGTTCCGAAGCGGCGAAAAAGGCGGCTTCGGAATCCGGCTTTAAAAAAAGTGATATCTATAAAGCCCTTTTGGATGAGGAATAGGAAAAGCCCGGGAAAACCAAGCGGTCTTCCCGGGCTTTTGATAGTATGGAAAGCATTTAGGAATCTTTTGTGCCGTCAAAATATTCTTTGAGCTTTTCCCCAAAGGTCTTTTTTCGCTGGCTTTGCTTCTCGGAAAGAGAATCCTCAAAAGCCTTGAGCTTTTCCTTTTGCGCTTTGGTAAGGCTCTTGGGCACGTCAACGGTAATGGTGATGTAATGGTCGCCCCGGCCTCTCCCGTTGAGCCGGGTCACACCCTTCCCCCGAAGCCGGAAGGTGGTTCCGGGCTGAGTCCCCTCGGGCAGTGTGTACTCCACATTCCCGTCAATGGTGGGAACTTTGAGCACATCGCCCAGAGCGGCCTGGGAAAAGCTTACCGGGATCTCGCAGTAAATATCCGAATCCCGCCGTTTAAAGATGGGATGAGGACGCACCGAGATCAGCACCAAAAGGTCGCCTGACGGACCGCCGTGGCTTCCGCTGTTGCCCTGTCCCCGAAGAGAAAGGGTCTGGCCGTCGTCGATCCCGGCGGGGATATGGATCTCGATATTTTTGCTGGTCATCACCGTGCCGCTTCCGCCGCATTTCTGGCAAGGGGTCTCGATGATCTTTCCTTTTCCCTGGCAGGCGTCACAGGTGCGCTGGGAATTGATGACGCCAAAGGGGGTGCGCTGGCTTACCCGAACGGTACCACTTCCGCCGCAGGTGGGACAGGTCTTGATGGCGGTTCCTCCCGCAGCGCCGGTACCGGCGCAGTCCTTACAATTTTCGCTTACCCGCACCGAAACCGTTTTGACCGCGCCCTTACAGGCCTCTTCAAAGGAGATGGTCAGCTGGATACGAAGGTCGCTTCCCCTTCTCGGGGCGTTGGAATTTCTTCTCGCGCTTCCGCCGAAGCCGCCGCCAAAAAAGCCCTCAAAAATGTCCCCGATATCTCCCATATCGAATCCGGAAAATCCGGAGAATCCGGCGCCCGCGCCTCCATAAGAGGGGTCTACGCCGGCGTGGCCGAACTGGTCGTAGCGATCCCGCTTTTGTTTATCCGACAGGACCTCATAGGCCTCGTTGACCTCTTTGAAATGCTCTTCCGCGTCCTTGTCTCCGGGATTCAAATCGGGGTGATATTTTTTTGCCAGCTTCCGGTACGCTTTTTTGATCTCATCCTCGCTGCATCCCTTTTGCAGCCCGAGCACTTCATAATAATCTCGTTTTTCTGCCAATGGCGTTCCCTCCCACTATGGCTTTACCCGAAGGTATCCGCAGCCAGACGGCTGCGGATACCGGGATGCAATTAGATTTCTTTAAAGTCTGCGTCCACCACATTCGGATCGGTATTGTCGTTTCCGCCGTTGGGGGTGGCACCGGGGTTAGCGCCTGCCTGGCCCTGAGCTGCCTGTGCCTGGTAAAGCTTCTCCGATACGGCGTAGAATGCCTGCTGAAGGGCTTCCTGTTTTTGCTTGATCAGTTCGATGTCGCTGCCTTTGAGGGCTTCCTTAAGGTCGCTGATCTTGCCTTCCACATCGGATTTTTCCTGAGCGGAGATCTTGTCGCCGATCTCAGAAAGAGCTTTTTCGGTCTGGAAAACCATTTGGTCGGCGTTGTTGCGCAGATCTACCGCTTCTCTCGCCTTTTTATCCTCGGCGGCGAAGGCCTCCGCCTCTTTGACCGCCCGCTCTACATCCTCTTTGCTCATGTTGGTAGAGGAAGTGATGGTGATATTCTGCTCTTTTCCGGTGCCCAGATCCTTAGCGGAAACATGGACGATACCGTTGGCGTCAATATCGAAGGTGACTTCGATCTGAGGTACTCCTCTGGGAGCGGCGGGGATGCCGTCTAACCGGAACATACCCATGGACTTGTTATCCTTGGCAAATTCTCTCTCGCCCTGCAAAACATGGACCTCAACCGAGGTCTGGCCGTCCGCAGCGGTAGAAAAAACCTGGGATTTTTTGGTGGGGATAGTGGTGTTGCGCTCAATGATCTTGGTAAAGACGCCGCCTAACGTTTCGATACCCAAAGACAGGGGAGTAACATCCAACAGCAGGAGGCCTTTGACCTCGCCGCCTAAAACGCCGCCCTGGATCGCTGCGCCTACCGCGACGCACTCATCAGGGTTCAGATTTTTGGATGGTTCCTTGCCGGTGGCTTTGGCGACTGCCTCCTGAACCGCGGGGATTCTCGTAGAACCGCCTACCAAGAGGACCTTATCCAGCTCGGAAGCGCTCAGTCCCGCGTCGGACAGCGCCTGACGCACCGGGCCCATGGTGGCTTCTACCAAATCGGCGGTGAGCTCGTTGAACTTCGCCCGGTTCAAAGACATATCGAGATGCTTGGGACCGGAAGCGTCCATGGTGATAAAGGGAAGGTTGATCTGGGTCGAAGTCACGCCGGAAAGCTCGATCTTCGCTTTTTCCGCCGCTTCCTTTAACCGCTGCATGGCCATCTTGTCGTTTCTCAAATCGATGCCGGACTCTTTTTTGAATTCATCCGCCATATAATCGATGATCCGCTGGTCAAAGTCATCGCCGCCTAACCGGTTGTTACCGGCGGTAGCCAGAACCTCCTGGACCCCTTCGCCCATTTCAATAATGGAGACATCGAAGGTACCGCCGCCAAGGTCATAGACCATGACCTTGCTGTCGCCTTCTTTATCCATACCATATGCCAAAGCAGCAGCGGTAGGTTCATTGATGATTCGTTTGACATCCAGTCCGGCGATCTTACCCGCGTCTTTGGTCGCCTGACGCTGGGCGTCGGTAAAGTAAGCGGGAACGGTGATGACCGCTTCGGTGACAGGCTCGCCCAGATAGCTTTCCGCGTCGGTTTTTAGCTTCTGCAAAATCATAGCGGAGATTTCCTGAGGACTGTAGGACTTGCCGTCGATGGTGACTTTATAATCGCTTCCCATATGCCGTTTAATGGACAAAATGGTCCGCTCAGCGTTGGTGACCGCCTGGTGCTTGGCGTTTTGACCGACAATCCGTTCGCCTGCTTTGGTAAACGCGACAACGGATGGCGTGGTCCGGTTGCCTTCCGGATTGGTGATAACTGTGGGCTCTCCGCCTTCCATGACGGCAACACAAGAGTTGGTCGTACCTAAATCAATACCGATAATTTTTCCCATAATCTATTCCTCCTGACAAACGTTTGGTTTTTTTCTGCTTCATTTATGGATTCGCGACCGTCACCATAACGTGACGGATCACTTTATCGCCCATTCGATATCCTTTTTGGAGCACAGCAGCTACTGTGTTGGGTTCCATTTCTTCGTTTTCCACGGTAGAAACCGCGTAATGCAAGGCGGGGTCGAAGGGCTTTCCTTCGGCTTCGATCTCCGCGACTCCCATTTTGGCGAATGCATCCTGGAAGTTGTGGAAGATCATCTCCATCCCTTTCTTGAACTCTGCGTCGGCACATTCCGCCTGCATTGCCCGCTCGAAATTATCCAGAGTGGGGAGCCAGTCGGAAATGCATTGGATTCTGGCGGCAAGCCCGATTTCTTCCTTTTCCTTCTGGGTTCGCTTCCGAAAATTATCAAATTCTGCCCGCTGGCGTAAAAGAAGGTCGTTCAGCTCGTCGATCTTTTGCTGTAACTCCAAAAGGAGAGCGTCTTCCTGTTTGGCTTCTTCTTTTTCCTCGGCTTCCATCGTTTCCTCTAAGGGAAGCTCCTCTGCCTTCGGGATCTCTTTTTCTATGGATTTCTCATTGCTTTTTTCCATATCGTTTCCTTTCTACCGATAGGGATCGGATTTAGAGACAGAAGGCTTTCGCCCGATCTTTCCAGGCTTGCTTCGGTCTTCCTCCACGCCTTCCGTCATCAGCCTGCTCACTGTCTCGGCAAGATATTCCACATAGGGAATAATCCTTCCGTAATCCAGCCGCATCGGTCCCAAAACGCCTAACGCCCCAAGAGGCCGTTCTCCCTGCTTAAAAGAGGAAAAAATCAGGCTGGAATTGGTAACGATGAAGCTTTCCTGGTCATTTCCAAATACCACATTCACGCCGGAAAACGCGCTGTTTAATATTTCGTCCAGCTTTTCTTTTTGTTCCATCAGCTGCGCCATATTCTGGAAGGGGATCTCTCCCTTTGCCAGAAGGCTTCGCTCGTTTTTGATCTCGATGTTTCGTTTTTTGAGCTTGCTGGAAATATCGTAAACGCCGTAAAGAAGCGGCGCCAGCCCAACTGTATAACTCCCCAGTGCCAGCCCCAATTCCACGATCCGCTCATCGGTGAGGTCCTCGATCCGGGTTCCGGTGAGGTTTTCCTTGATGAACCGGGCGAAGAAATTGATCTGTTCCTCGGTCAAATCGAACTCCAGCCGGCAGACTCTGTTTTCCACCGCGCCGCTTGAAGTGATCATCAACAGCGCGTACAGCCTTCTTCCCGCCGGAATCACCTCGACGCGGGTAATAATGGAAAACTCCATTTGGTCCAGCGCGCTTACAATGGCGCAGTCGGTAAGCTCCGCCAAAAGATCCGAGGCATTGGCGATCAGGGTCTTGGGGTTGAGATCCCCTCTTGTAATGGTGGAATCGATTCGCGCCCGATCATCCTCTGAAAGAGGCTCTCTGGTCATCAGGTGGGAGATATAAAAGCGGTAACCCTGGTACGAAGGGATCCGTCCGGCGGAGACATGAGGCTGTTCCAAATACCCCATCTGTTCCAAGGCCGCCATATCGTTTCGGATGGTGGCGCTGGAAATAGGGCTCGACAGATTTAACGCGATCTCCTTGGAACCCACCGGTTCCCCGGTTTCGATATACCGTTCCACTATATATTTTAAGATCAGTAATCTTCGTTCATCGGGACTTTTCACGGTGAGGATCCTTTCGTTTAATTTAGCACTCAGCTACCTTGAGTGCTAAATACAATGTACCACGTCTTTCCTCCGTTGTCAAGAGAAATTTGCAAAAAATCTCAAAAAATTTTTTGGCATCGGATATTTGCAATTTTTATTGCAGTTTATTGCAAATTCTGCTATAGTAGTATAGGAAAAATTCTTTCGTCTATCCTTATAATACATCAAAAAAGCGGAGTGGAATTATGGATATCTTTGAACGCATTTCCAATCAATCCCGCAAGCTTTCCAAAGGCCAGCGGCGGATCGCGGAGTATATTTCGGAGCATGCGGATAAGGCGGCATTTATGACGGCGGCGAAATTGGGCGCGACCGTGGGAGTGAGCGAATCCACGGTGGTGCGTTTCGCTTATGAGCTGGGATTTGACGGATACCCGGAGCTTTCCAAGGCGCTTCAGCAGGTGATCCGAAACCAGCTAACCTCGGTTCAGCGGATCGCTGTGACCAAAGACCGCATCGGAAAGGAGGATGTTCTTTCCAAGGTGCTGAGCTTTGACGCCGATAAGATCCGAAGAACGCTGGAGGAGACCTCGAGAGAGGATTTTAACGCGGCGGTATCGGCCATCTCCGAAGCGAAAAATATTTACATCATCGGAGATCGGAGCGCTTCGGCGCTGGCGCGGTTTTTGTTTTATTACCTGAACCTGATGCGGGAGAACGTCCATTTGATCCATTCATCCTCCACCAGCGAGCTATACGAACAGTTGGTGCGCATTGGAAAGGACGATGTTTTGATCGGCATCAGCTTTCCCCGGTATTCCAGCCTGACCGTCAAAGCCTTTGCCTTTGCCGCCAATACGGGGGCAAAGGTCGCCGCCATCACTGACGGTCCATCTTCTCCGTTAGCGCGGGACGCTTCCTTTTTGCTGGCAGCGAGAAGCGATATGACCTCTTTCGTGGATTCCTTAGTGGCGCCTTTGAGCCTTATCAACGCTATTATCGTGGCGGTGGGATTGGAAAAGCAGGAACAGGTCACCGCCACCTTCGACCGGCTTGAAGAGATCTGGGCGGAGTACCATGTTTACGAAAGCAGCGACCGGGACAGCTTGAAGCCATGAGCGCGCGCTTTGACGGGATCATTGTAGGTGGCGGCGCCGCGGGGATGATGGCGGCGTATGCTGCCGGACAGTCCGGAAAGAAAATCCTTCTTTTAGAGCAAAACGACCGCCTTGGGAAAAAGCTTTTGATCACCGGAAAAGGGCGCTGTAATGTGACCAATCATAGCAGCATGGAAGAGCATTTCGCCCATATCCCGGTCAACCCTAAATTTTTGTACGCCGCTTACCATACCTTTTCCCCCGAGGACACCCTTTCTTTTTTTGAAGCGCAGGGCGTTTCCCTAAAGACTGAGCGGGGAAAGCGGGTCTTTCCTGTTTCCGACCGGGCGAAGGATATTGCCGACGCGATGGTCCGGGCGGTAAAGGGAGCGGGGGTTTTGGTCCAAACCGCCAAAGTTCGCCATCTTCTCATTGAGGATCAGGCGATACGGGGAGTCGAGACCGACCAGGGGATCTTTTACGGGGAAAAGGTGCTCCTTTGCTGCGGCGGAAAATCCTATCCCCTGACCGGCTCCGACGGAAGCGGATACCAGTTGGCGAAAGAAGCGGGGCATACCGTGGTGCCGTTGGTGCCCTCCCTGATCCCTATTTTGACCGAGGAATCCGATCCGAAAGAAATGCAAGGGCTTTCCCTCCGAAATGTCACCCTTACCGCGAAACATAAAAAGAAGGTGCTCTTTTCCGAGCTGGGGGAGATGCTGTTTACCCATTTCGGAGTGAGCGGACCTTTGGTTCTTTCCGCTTCGGCCCATTTGAAGCGGCTTCCTTTGGAGGAATGTGTGCTTCAGATCGATTTAAAGCCGGGGCTTTCCGAAGAGAAACTCAACGCCCGGATGCTGCGGGATCTGGAGGAAAACAAAAACAAAAATATCGACCACATCCTCCCTCTTTTGCTCCCCCGAAAGATGGTGCCGGTGATGCTTCGCCGGTGTGGCATTCCTTTTGATACCAAGGGAAACGCTTTGACCAGAGAGGAACGGATGGCCCTTTTAAAAACCATCAAATGCTTTTCTCTGACGCCTTCGGGATTTCGCCCTATCGAGGAAGCGATCGTGACCTCAGGCGGGGTTTCGGTAAAGGAGATCGATCCCCGGAGTATGGAATCCAAACGGGTGCGGGGCCTTTATTTTGCCGGAGAGATGATCGATGTGGACGGGTACACCGGCGGCTTTAATTTACAGATCGCTTTTTCCACCGGGTATCTGGCGGGAAAACATTTAGGCGAATAAAAAAGAGACGGTTTTCACCGTCTCTTTTTTTCTTACCGGACCCATTTTCCGTTTTGATCGACATAGTATCCGTCCGGGGTTTTCTGATTTCGGAGCATAACACCGTCGCTATCAAAGTAGTAGTAGCTGCCGTTGTTTAAGAGCCATCCGGTATGCATAATCCCCATATCCGTAAAGTAGTATTGCTTCCCGTCGAGGGTAACCCATCCGGTAACTGCTTTGGCGTTGCTGTCCAGATAATACCACCAATAGAAATGGTAAAACCACCGGTTTCTCATCCCGCTTTCCCATGCACCGTTTTCGTTGACGTAATAGCCGTCATCGGTAAAGGTATTGCTGACCATGTGACCGTCATTTGCGAGATAGTACCATCTTCCGTCCCCATGTAAGACCCAGCGCTCTTTGACCATCGCGCCGGCGGCGTCATAATAATACCATTGACCGCGGTACAGCCCAAACGCCGATGACGCCATTTTGCCGTTGGCGTAAAACTGGTAGGTGATCCCGTCAATGACCATCTGTTTCCCGGAAACCATACTGTAATCATCCAAAAGATAAAACCATCCGCTGTAATTTTTATCCCAAAGCCATCCTTTGACCGCCGCGCCGTCGCTTCCAAAATAGTACCATTTTTGATTTTGGAACAGCCACTGGTTTTTGATGGGGGTACCGGTTTGGTCATAATAATAGGCTTTCCCGTTTTCCTCGACCCAGCCCATCTTCTCGGACATGGAAACATCCGGATAGTATTTCGCCACCGAATCCACTGCCTGCACGGCGATGGTCTCTCCGTAGGTACCGGTGTAGCCGGTGAGGGTCTCCGAAGCAACCTTATTTCCTTTACTATAGATATAGGTCACGGTATGGGCGACTCTCGCGTCAGGCAGCGTGTTATTTCCGGAGCCGATATAGGTCAGGGTATCAGGAAACACCACCGTCGTGTTCCGAAGCTCGCACAAAGCGCCGCCGTTGACCGTTTTTAAGCCCCAGGGAAGCACCACCATCCCGTCGGAGATCTGCATCGAGTAGGCCTCCAGATATTTCACGTCGGGATGGAATTTCATAGAGGTCCCTTTCGGAGAGCGAAGAAGGCTCGAGTAATCCTTACTGTACAATCCCTCTTCATAGGAAGCGTAGTAAGGGTTGTTTTCGCTCACCACAAAGGCTTTGGCGCTGATGGAGGTGGTGATCCCGTTGTTGATGGCGCGAAATTGAACCTGATCCCCCAATACCAGGGTAGCGTCGTAGGATTCGGTAAAATCCATCCGGGTAATGCCGTCTCCGATGATTACCGTCTCCACGCCGTCGATCAAAAAGCCTAACCGCCAGCCCAAAGACGGCGAGCATTCCCCGTTTCCTTCGTAGGTCAGGGTCTTCGCATCCCGGTCCAGGGTATAGGAAAACCCGTCGCCAAAGGAACAGTGGGCGGTATCCACGATCCGGTCAAGGCTTTGGATCAGGTCGGCGGAACCGCTGCCTGGAAAATATCCGTCTCCCTTTAATTCCAGATGGTCGATCTGGCTTTCATACTTTGCCCAGGGAACGTTGTCTTCAAAATAGAAAAAGTCTACGTCGTTTCCATCCAATGTCAATGTCTTTTTTTCGGTGTCCACTGTCCAGGTGTAGGACAGTGCCCCGTCAAACGAGGTCTCAACGCCGCTGTATACCGCGGCAAACGCATCCTGATGCGCTCCCATTGCCGCGAAAATACAAAAACACGCGGCGGACAGCACCGTTTTCCATAATCCTTTCATTTTATGCTCCTTTCTACACTTCTCCCTTGCGAAACGCATCTATCATGGTGGCTGTCAAACTCATATCCGAGGTGATAGGCGGGATCGCCTCCCGTTCAAACCATGTTCCCTCGGAAAGCTCCCCATCCACCAAAGTAACGGTAGGGTCCCCGTCCACTTCGGCGAAAAATCCCGCCAGCAGCGAGCGGGAAAAGCCCCATGGTTGGCTTTGGTAATAAGTAATGTTTTTGACCTTCAGCCCTACCTCCTCGGCGACCTCCCGTTTGATGGTATCTTCAAAGGACTCCCCGATCTCGCAAAAACCTGCCACCAGCGCGTAACCTCCGGTGGTTCTCCCCGCGTAGCGGGTGAGCAAAAGCCGGTTTTGATGGGTGATCCCCACAATGACCGCCGGAGAGATCTCCGGGTATTTGATATTGCCGCAGGCGGGACAGACCAAGGCGCGTTCTTTGCCGCTAAACTCCATTTTCTCCCCGCATGCGCCACAAAACCGGTTATGATGATACCAATAGCCGAGATGGTAGGCGGTAACGCCACCAAAAGCTTCCCACGGAGCAAGCTTCTGGCGCAGCGCAAACGTCCCTTCCAACGAAAAAGACTCCGGCCGCTCTTTCAAAGGCTCCGAAAGGAAAAACGAGGTGCGGTGGACAGAAAAAAGATACCGGGTGGCTCCCGGCAAAAGAGGAGTGCGAAAAAAATCCCGCCGCCTTGGAAGGGAAAAGCCATTCCCGTCCTTTTTCAGCCACAGCTTGTCATCCTGCAAAACGAGGATCACATCCTCGCTGTTTTCCTCCTTATTTGGGAAAAACGCGCATTGATACTCGCCTTCCCCGATTTGGTGCAGCATATCCTTTCCCTTCTTTCACCATAATACCGCTTTATCTTTCCTTGGCGGAAAAGGAGAAAAGCTGTTCTTTATTGGTCATCAGCCCTTCCTCATACCGTTTTATTTTTTTATCCAGCCAGGAAATGGATTCTTCGATGTCCTCTTTTTTTCGGAGCAAAAGACGTCTTTGTTCCAAAAGCAGCGCCTTGCGGGCGTCTGCCGTCTCCTCTCCCCGGGAAAAGAGGTCCACATATTCGATGAGCGCTTCGATCTGAACGCCGGCTTTCCGCATACATTTGATGAGCTCGATCCAGCGGCAGGAGCTTTCATCGTAGTTTCGTATCCCGCTTTGGGTCCTCGGTACCGGCGGGATCAGCCCCACCCGTTCGTAATATCGAAGCGTATCGGGCGAAAGACCGTATTTCTCACTGACTTCTTTAATGGTCAAAACCATCCCCCCTTTTCTTTCAGTATAGCATAGATCCCTGTTTTGAAAAGGAAGCGGCAGCCTTTTTGGCGCTTTTTACAAAAGGTGAAAAAAATCTTTGTGAAAACCGCTTTGCCAAATGGGGCATCCGGCGCCCTGTTTTTCCTTGACAGCAAAGGGAAAGTATGCTACACTGTACTCAAACTGAATGGAAACAAGGTTCCAACGATGCAGATGATGCAGATTAGTAGATCAAAAGGGAATACGGTTTGAATCCGTAGCAACTTCCATTACTGTGTCCGGTGTAATCATGGGCAAAGGCCATTGCGGAAAGATCGCGTTTGAAGTCCGCGAGAAGGCGTCTGTGGGAAAATCGCCGGGAGCCAGGAGACCTGCCTTGTAGAAAAAACCGCGTTCTTGGGTAAGAGAAACGGCGGATGAAACGTTGTTGCCTTGATGCGATCTATGGGCATGACGATTTGTTTGCTGCGCTTTCCTGCTTTTGAGCGGGAAAGCGTTTTTTGATTCCTGAAGGAGAAGCATGGAACAGACAGAGAAAAAAGAGCAGGCCATCCGCCTGTTAAACGAAAAGGCGAAGGCGCTGGGAAGGCTTCCCCACCGGGGGGACTTTGCGGAACTGGAAGTGGTCTTCATCAAAGCCTGTTTGGGGCCATGGCCCAGAGCGCTTGAGGCAGCGGGATTAAAGGAACCCAAAACGGCCTTTACCGCCGCCCAAAGGAAAAAGCGCAAAAATTATCGGAAAAGAAGGGAAAGCGGCGACCCTTCCAAAAAAAATAAGCCGCTTTGATTGGTCCGCATCACAAAGCTTACAGGTAGTTTGGGTCGAAGGCAGCGACCTTCCCGAAAAGCTTGGGTGTTTGGTTATCTTCCTATAGAAAGCGTCCCCCTCCGGAGTTAGGCAGCCGGCGGGGGCGTTTTCCGTTTTCGGCGGAAAATGGGTCATTGACTTTTTTTACCTGCAACGCTATACTGAAGTTAGAAAACAAGACGGGAGGTCATTTTATGAAAACATTACCGGTCGCGGTCCAGGTCTATTCGGTCCGGGATGACGCGGAAAGGGATTTTAAGGGTACCATAGAGAAAATCAGCGCTATGGGGTACCAGGGCGTAGAATTAGCGGGGCTTTATAACACCGCTCCCGAAGAGATCAGGAAAATCTGCGGCGAGCTGAATTTGAAGGTGGTTTCCGCCCATGTCCCCTTTCAGGATATGATCAAGGATATCCATATTCTGGACGCGTACCAGGCGGCGGGCTGTCAGTATATCGCAGTTCCCTATCTGGAAGAAGAAAACCGCCCCGGAACAGAGGGCTTTGCGGCGACCATGGAGGAGATCGTACGCATTGGAAAAGCCTGCAACGAACGGGGAATGACCCTTCTTTACCATAACCATGACTTTGAATTTGTCAGGATGGAAAACGGGGAATACGGACTGGATTACTTATATAGCCACATTCCCGCAGATATTCTCCAAACGGAGCTGGATACCTGCTGGATCAAGGTCGCGGGAGAGGATCCTGCCGCTTATGTGAGAAAATATAAAGGCAGAGCGCCAATCGTCCATTTGAAGGATTTTTATAAGGAAGGAAATCCCCAGAATATGTACGAACTGATCGGCATCGAGACCGAAAAGGCTGAGGTGGAAACAGGCGTTTTTGAATTTCGTCCGGTAGGTCACGGGCTTCAGGATATGCCTTCCATTTTGGAAGCGTCTTTGGAAGCGGGAAGCGAATGGGTCATTGTGGAACAGGATTCTTCGGTAGGCCGCACGCCTATGGAAGCGATCGAGATGAGCCGGGAGTATTTAAAGAGCTTAGGCTGGTAACAAAAAAGGATCCTGCAAAATGAAAAGGGAAAAACCGTTAACAGTTTTTCCCTTTTCATTGATCTATATTTTGAATATACCGGCATTTTGGGTAGTTGACACAGCCCCAAAAAGCTTTCCCAGCGTATTTTCCTTTTTGAGCCGTTCGAATCACCAGTTTTCCACCACATCGGGGACAAATCTTGTCGTTGATGGGATCGGGAAATGCCTGATACTTTTGGTAAATGGCCGTCACATGGGAAAATTTTTTGGCTATGTCCGGATTGGCCAAAGGAAATAGCTTGTCATACAAGACTTGGATCTTTTCGGGCGTTAAGAAAGCCTGAGATTGACTGGCTACACTTTGCACCTGATAGGAAAGTGCAAAGCGATAGATGACACGATGACCGGGACGTGATAAAGTAATTTGTTTGAGTGTACATCTGTCGCTAAATACCACAAAGGAAAAAAAGGGAATACTCTCATCCTGGAGATAAGCTTTCAACCATTGCACATGGATTTCATTTTGTATTACAGGATTAAAAAAACGGTTTTTCACGGATCTATCGTACCCCGCCGGGAGAGTTTGTGTCCAATATCGGTCGGTATCCTTTCCGAATATCCAACCTCCGTAATTTTTGGATTCGAACACATAGATACCAGATGAATGGATCATAATTACGTCGATTTCCGTAGTTTCTCCGTTTGGTTTTGGAATATAGCAGTTAAACAAAAATCGTTTGCTACCGGGCAAAGGTGTTAACGAAGAATAGATATAGTATTCACCGAGAGCGCCTTTATCCCAAACAATATGCCGAAAAGGGATTCGTGTTTGAATGAAATATTCGGTTTTTTGATAGCGAATTCGTTCGGATGTATGGATCAAAAAGAAGACAAGAATAAGGGGCAACAAAAGTAACAAAAGCATTTATTCACTCCTTTCCATAAAGCTTGTGCCGCCCGATGAAGACAGGCTGTCAAAAACAATAAAAGACCCCGCCTCACAGCCGGGTCTTTTATTTGGGAACCAATCGCATTATTCCGCCTGAGGAGCGTCTACAGGACAAACACCCGCGCAAGCGCCGCACTCGATGCAGGTAGCCGCGTCGATGACGTATTTGCCGTCGCCCTCGCTGATGGCCTCTACGGGACATTCGCTGGAGCAAGCGCCGCAAGCGATGCAGTTATCGTTGATTACATAAGCCACGAAAGAACACCTCCTTTAAGAGTATACCTCATTGTAGCAAGAATTGTTTGAAAATGCAAGAGGAAAACGGAAACTTTCCCGAAAGAGAAAGCTTCCGTTTTTTGCATATCAGGGGATCCATCTTCCGTCCGCGGCTAACACATAGCCATCCACTACGGTATCGGCGAGCATAGCGCCGCTTTCATCAAAGTAGTAATATTCTCCGCCGATTTCCTGCCAGCCGATGGCCAGAATACCGGTTGCGCCAACGCCCTGAAAATACCAGTGGCCGCCCACAAAGAACCATCCGTCCACCTTTTTGCCGTCTTCGTCAAAATAGATCCACCGGTCGCTGCTTCCGCCATGTTCCTGGTAGAGAAACGGCTGGACCCATCCAGTCTGCATTACGCCGGAAAAGTCGAAATACCGGGCGACGTTATCCTTGGAAAAATAGTGGTTGGTCAACATATACGGATCCAGATAGTAATAGTCTCCGTTCCACTCCAACAGCCCCACATATCTCCACCCGTTTTCATACAGATAGCACCATTCTCCTGTGGCGGGGATATAGTTCCAGCCCGTGGTAAAGGGCTTTCCATCCGGGCCGCTCAACGGGATGTCCTCGGAAGAGGAGACTGCTTTTCCCGATACGGTGACGAGACTGTCCACGATAAAAAGATGATCGTCCTTGGCACAAACCGGAACCCACGCCTTCTGTGCTTCGTCCACCGTTACGGTGGAGTCGATCAAAACGATGCCGTCCGCATAAAGCGCGTATCCATCGTCTGACGCTTCCACATTCAGAGTGCTGTCATCCGCCAAAACAAAGCCATCCTCTATTTGAAGGCTATGGGGAGCCGTAAAAGACGCGCCGTTTCGAAGGACCAGGGAGGTAAGCTGGGTGTCGTTCGCTAAAACCTCGGCCCGCTTTATGGTGACAGTCGCGGGTATGGGCGGAGTCGAACGAAGACTCGTGGACAAAAAGTCCGTTGCCAGCCGCCCGCTTCCTGTTATGGTCATATCTCCAAAAGCATCCAGCCGGGTCACCTTGTTGTCGCCTATTAAAATAACGGTGGAATCTTTCGGCAGATAGACCTGTTTATCCAGATTCGCATTTTTTAGGGTAAGGGTCCGACTGTCCGCGTCCCATTTCCACCCCTCGGTCCAATAACAGCTGTCGTCGCTCTCCAAAACCTGGGGATCCAAAGAAGGGGAATTCCGGTAAAGGAAGAAGCTTTCCAAATTGCCGGAATCTTCCTCGGCAAAAGCCGGCGCGGCGAAAACAAGACAGGCAAGAAATAAAAAAAGGAAAGCAGTAAACAGATGTTTTTTCATATCCATCCCTCCTAAGTGGTCGATGGTTCGGTTTCCTCCTGCTGCGTATTCTTTTTTTGCCGTTTTAAAAAGCGCACCTCATCCCGGTGTACCAACACCGGCGCGCCGTCGGGATTGGACTCTAACGAGACCTTGAGCATACCGGAAAGAAGATTGGATTCGATCACGGTTCCGGCGCCGGAAGGAGTTTTGACATAGGCGCCGTATTTGGGCGTAAGGGAAAGAAGCTCCTCGTAGCTTTCCTGCTCATATTTCAGACAGCACATCAGCCGTCCGCAGGTCCCGGAAATCTTAGTGGGGTTTAACGAAAGTCCCTGCTCCTTGGCCATCTTGATGGAAACCGGCTGAAAGTCTCCCAAAAAGCTGGAACAGCAAAAGGGCCGTCCGCAGATCCCAAGCCCCCCTAACATTTTGGCTTCATCCCGGACGCCGATTTGACGAAGCTCGATACGGGTTCGGAATACACCGGCCAGATCCTTGACCAGCTCTCTGAAATCCACCCTTCCGTCAGCGGTAAAATAAAAAAGGATCTTGCTGCCGTCGAAGGTGTATTCCACATCCACCAAATTCATATCCAGCTTGTGTTTTTCGATCTTTTGCTGGCAGACCCCCAGCGCTTCCTTTTCCTTTTGGCGGTTTTCCTCGATCTTTTTTCGATCCTCTTCGTCAGCAATGCGCAAAACCGGTTTCAACGGCGCGACGATCTGACTTTCCGGGATCTGGCGGGGTTCGATCACCACCTCGCCGCATTCCAAGCCTCTGGCGGTCTCTACCACCGCCATATCTCCTTTTTGCGCTGTGGTGTCGCCGGGGGAAAAATAGTAGGTTTTTCCGTTATTTTTAAATCGGATTCCGATAATTTCTATCATATTGAGACCTTTCTGATTGTTTTATTCCGCTGTCGCGGAAAGGGCGCCGGCAAATCCGGCGATGGTAATGCCAAGAGAAGCGTTTTGCCTGAGCCGTTTTGCGGTTTGCTCGCAAAGGGCATAGATCCTGGCGGCGGTAACGGGAGAAACTCCCGCTTGAAAGCGGGAAGCAGAAAGCGTACCGCTATGCTGTATCTGCACGTCGCAGATCTGAATCAGATCTTCAAGCAAAACCAAAAAGCCCTCCCGGTCCCGCTCGTATTCCGAAAGGGATCTTAAAAGGAAAAATTCTCCCCGGTCCAATCCGGAAAACACTGCTTTCGCCTTTTCAAAAGCATTTCGCACCTCTTCCTGCTCCAAATAGGAGATGGATTTTCCCAAATTGCCTCCGCCGTAAAGCAAAGCCTGTTCCATTTGCTCAGGGGATGTATCCGGATAACGGGAAGAAAGGGCTTCCTTTACCCGCTTTGTCCCCGGCTCGAATAAGGGCAGCACCAGACAGCGGGAGGAAATGGTTTCCAAGAGCAAAGACCGGTTTTCCGCAAGCAGGACAAAAACGGCGTAAGAAGGGGGCTCCTCTAACATTTTTAACAGCGCGTTGGCCGCCGCAGAGGTCATACCTTCCGCATTTTCGATCAAAACCGCCTTCTTTTCCGCTTCATTGGGAAGAAGGTATAAAAATTCCTTCAGCGCGCGGACAGACTCTACCGAAATGGAGTCCTTTCCCTCGGATGGACGCAAAACAAAAACGTCCGGGTGGATTTGGCGGATTATTTTTTTACAGGGAAGACACTCCCCGCATGGAGGTGTCTCCCCTTTGCAAAACAAAGCGCGGATAAAGAGGTCCGCTAACGTCCGCTTCCCCGTCCCTTTGGCACCGGTGAGAAGATAGGCATGGCGCAGCGCGTTTTCATCCTCTATCCCCCGAAGCAGGACCGTTTTCGCCGCCTCGTTGCCTAAAAAGTCAGAAAATCGCATCAGATCTTCATAAACTGTTCTACATCCAGCACAATGATGGTAGCGCCGCCCACCGTTACTTCGATGGGGGTAGCGACGTAGGTTTCTGGATTGGTATAGCCGGTAGCGGGAATCAGCTGGGTGCGTTTTTTGGAATGTTCACCGATGACGGAGATCGCCTTACTTACCTTTTCTTCTTCGGTACAGACTAAGAAGGTGGTATTTCCCGCCATCAAAAAGCTTCCCGTAGAGGCGAGCTTGGTAGCAAAAAAGCCGCTTTTCATCAAAGCGTCGCTGACTTCGGAACTGTCGTCCCGATTGACAATGGCAATGATCAATTTCATAGTAGAACCTCCTTTAAGGTTTTTTCCTTGCAACTCCAGTTTACCACATTTTTCAGGAAATTGCCACTGTTTTTTGTCCTTTTCGTCCCTTTTTTCCCCTTTCAAACGCCGCTAGAGCCGTTTTTTTCTTTCTCGCATAGCATGAAAGGAAAGGAGGAAGATGTATGCCTACCATTTATCTAAGCCCTTCGACCCAGCAGGCCAACCTGTATGTGAACGGCGGCACCGAAGAGTATTACATGAATCTGATCGCGGACGCTATGATCCCCTATTTAAAGGCATCGGGGATCGGATATGTGCGCAATACTCCCGATATGACGGCAGTAAGCTCCATTCGCGCCTCAAACGCGGGAAATTACGACCTTCACTTTGCGCTTCATTCCAACGCGGCGCCGGAGGGAATGTACGGAAAATACCGGGGAACCGACGTTTATTATTACCCGGGCAGTGCCAAGGGAAAGCGGGCGGCGGAGATCATAGCGGAAAATTTAAAGAGCATTTACCCTTTGCCATCCAAAGTCCGAGCACTTCCTACCACCGCCTTAGGGGAGGTGCGCCAGACTAAGGCGCCGTCGGTTTTTGTAGAATTGGCGTATCATGATAACTTAGAGGACGCCCTTTGGATCCAGCAAAACATCCAAAAGATCGCCGCGAATCTGGTTTTGTCCCTGACGGAATATTTCGGCATCCCGTTTATCGCCCCCACGACGGTGCGCACCGGCTATGTGGTCACCAGCTCCGGTTCGCTGAACATCCGCTCCCGCCCCACCACCGATTCTTCCATCAAAGGTCGGATCCCCAAAGGCGCCAGCGTCACTGTATACGGACAAACGGGAGACTGGTACGTTGTGGAGTATAAAGGGATCATAGGCTATGCCAACCGCAATTATATCCGATTTTAGCATAAGATGCTAAAAAACGCCGATACTTTCTCTGTAAGAAAGGAGCGGATGGTATGGAGCCCCGAAAACCGGATCTGAACGAGGAAGGACTGCAGATATTTTTCGACTTTTCAAACAAAGAAGAGGAAACTTTTTTAGACGCTTTAACCGATGCCGTGCTGAAAATGCTCTGATCCTCTTTTCCAAACGGGGAGAATCTGCTATACTGAAAGCGGTTCTCCCCGGTTTTTCTGTCTTAAGGGGGGAAATAGATGAAGTCACCAAAAGAAGATCTTTACCGTACCGCCGCATACATCCGGCTTTCCAAGGAGGACGGTGATAAAGAAGAAAGCGACAGCGTCTTTAACCAAAAGGCGCTTTTAAACCGGATCATTGAGGAAAGCGAGGACCTTTTTTTCGCCGGAGATTATATCGACGACGGGTATTCCGGGACCAATTTTGACCGCCCGGCGTTTCGTAGGCTGGAGCGGGACATCAAGCGGGGAAAAATCGACTGTGTCATCGTCAAGGACCTTTCCCGGCTGGGAAGAAACTATATTGAAGCCGGACGGTATTTAGAGGAATTTTTCCCCGATTACGGGATCCGCTTTATTTCCGTCAACGACCATATCGACAGCCAGAAGGACCCCAACACGGCGGAGGGACTGCTGGTGCCGTTTAAAAATCTTCTAAACGACGAGTACAGCAAGGATGTTTCCCGAAAGGTCCGGTCGGTGCTGGACGCAAAGCGGAAAAACGGGGAGTTTATCGGTTCTTTTGCCCCTTACGGGTATCAAAAGTCTTTGGAAAACAAAAACCATCTGGTGGTAGAGGAAAAAACCGCCGCCGTCGTACGGGAGATCTTTTCTCTTTTTTTATCGGGACATACAGTCCTTGGCATCACCAAGCTTTTGAATCAGCGCGGCGAAGAGCCCCCTTCCGCGAGAAGAGGGAAAAAAGGAGGAAGCTGGCACGAAAGCACGGTGCGCCGGATCTTAAAAAACCGTCTTTATCTTGGGGACATGGTCCAGGGCAAGCGAAAGGTCAAAAGCTATAAGCGAAAAACCTTGACGGAAGTGGGAGAGGAAAACTGGATCGTGGTGGAAGGGACCCACCAGCCGATCATCGACCGAGAGGATTTTCTTTCGGTCCAGCGTCTTTTCCAAAAAGAGCGGAAGGCGCCGGACGGACAGCAAACGGTATCGCTGTTTTCCGGACTGCTTCAATGCGGCGACTGTAAAAGCAGTATGCATAAAAAGCGGGTGAGGCAGCCTTATGGAGAGTATGTGTATTATATTTGCGGCGGTTTCAAGCGGAAAACCGGCTGCTCCAAACACAGCATCCGGGAAGACAAGCTGTATAAGGCGGTCCTCGCCGCCATCAATCATCAGATCGCCCTGGCGGAAAGTTTGGAGTCGGTGTTTTCGGCGGCGGACCAGGCGTTTTTGCGAAAGCTGGAACAGCAAAATCTGGAAAGGGAAAAAGGGCTGCTGGAAAAGGAGATCCGTAAGCTTTCTTCCCTCATCGACGCGTTGTATCCCGACTGGAAGGCGGGAGACATCACCAAAGAGGAGTACCGCCGGTATAAAGGGGATTATGAGCAAAAGAAAAACGAGGCACAATCCCGTCTTGCACAAATAGAAGAAGAAGCGAAAAATACGCCGGAAAACCCCTTTTTGGAGACCTTCCGGCAAACAGAAAGGCTTTCGGCGTTAAACCGTGCCGTATTAGACCGGTTAGTGGAAAAGATCTACGTTTACGAGGGGGGAAAGATCGTCATCCGCTTTCGGTTTTACCGGCAAAGGGACGAGCTGTTAAAACGCCTTCGGGGAGAAGATTTGGAGAAAAAGAAGTAGGAGGACAGCTATGGATGGACAAACCTCACGAAAAATCATAGATGCCTATCACCGGCACAACGCAACAATTTACAGGGTCTGTTTCGTATACCTTAAGAACAGGACAGATACCGAGGATATGGTGCAAAATACCTTTTTGAAGCTGATGGAGCATCCTAAGGACTTTGAAAGTGAAGCTCATGAAAAGGCGTGGCTCATTACGGTGGCGGGAAATCTGTGCAAGGATTTTTTCCGTAAGGCGAGCCGTCGGGATGCACCCATAGAGGCGGCGTTTACGCTGGGGACGGAGGATCCGCCTCTCGACGAGACCTTGCAGGCGGTTTTTTCCCTTCCGACCCATTACCGTATGGCGCTGTACCTGTTTTATTATGAAGGGTACTCCACCAGAGAGATCGCGCAGATTATGAGGAAAAAGGAAGGAACGGTGAGAAGCTATCTGCATCGGGGAAGAGAGCTTTTAAAAACGATACTGGGAGGGGACTGCGGTGAATAAAAAAGAATTGCGGGATGCGTTTGACCGCCTGACTCCGTCCGAGGAAACCCTTTCCCGTATGGAAACCTCGCTGGAGAAAGCGATGATTTCGGCGCCGAAACCCAAACGGAAAAGGGCTTTGCCCGCCGTTTTGATCGCGGCGGCTTTGGTGGGAGTCCTGCTCTATCCGTCTGTGAAGCTGTTTTCCAAAGGAATGGATACCGTAAGCAATCAGACCGCCGAGGATCTTATGCAGTCTGGTTCGTCCAGCGCCGCTATGGAGGAGGCGGGATCAGATTCGGATACGGAGACGCCGGAGGAATCGGAGAAAGCACAAAACGGCTTGACGACGGAAAGCCCTATGCCTTCTCTTGCGGACGGGAATTTCGGCGGATACGAAAACGAAGAAGCGGTATTTTCGGTGATCTCCTATGAGAAATCGGAAAACAGCGAACCGGTGCTTACGGTACAGCAGCTTATCGAAACGGAAGATCCGGCAAACGAATTAAAAGCGCTGGCGCAAAGGATCTTCTCCGAAGATCCTTCCCTTACTGTACTGTGTATCGTGTGGGAGAAAGAGGAAGAACGGGAAGAATATCTTTATGACGGCGCTTCCCTCGAGGAAGTCCGTTAAAGAGCGAAAAAAAGACCGGTAAACCGGTCAAAGAGCCGAGATGGCAGCCTGGATTCCTGCAATTAGCTGCGGCAGGGGAAGAGAGAAGGCGTCTTTGCCCTTTGCCTGCTCTGGAATAAAGGGCACATGGATAAACCCACAGGGAACACAACCCCCTTCCTTTTGAAGGAAGTGCAGTGCCTGGTACATAAGGTAGTTGCAGACATAGGTCCCTGCCGTATTGGAGATGGCGGCGGGAATTCCGGCGCTTAGCATCGCTTTTTCCATTTCTTTGATGGGAAGTGTGGAAAAGTAGGCGGCAGGTCCCAAAGGATCGATAGGAACATCCTTTGGGCTTTCTCCGTCGTTGTCGGGACGAGAAGCGTCCATCACATTGATGGCTACCCGCTCCGGGGTAATGGCGGTGCGTCCCCCCGCCTGACCCAGCAGCATAACCGCATCCGGTTTATGGGTCTGGATCAGCGGCCGCAAAACGGCAAAGGAACGGGAAAAGGAAGTAGGGATCTCCGCCTTGATGAGGTCAAACGGTCCGATGCGGTCCGGCAATCCTCTGGCAGTCTCGTAAGAAGGGTTGACCGATTCCCCTCCGAAAGGGGAAAATCCGGTGATCAAAAGCTTCATAGATCCCTCCGAAAAAAGGGGCGGTGATGCCACCGCCCGGTCAAAATTATTTCGCAGCCTCGGCGATCTCCTTGAGCAGGTCGATAATGCCGATATGCTGGGGACATCTTCCCTCGCAAACGCCGCAGGCGAGACAATCGGAAAGGTCGCCGCTCTCTTTTTTGATCATCTCCAGACGGCCTTTGAAGCCATCCTTATTGGCGAAGATCTTGTAATTGTTGTAAGCGGAGATATACGCCGGGATCTTGATCCCCTGGGGACAGTTTTCGGTGCAGTATTTGCAGTCGGTGCAGGGAACGGTAGGGGTGTTGTCCAAAATCTCGGTGACCTGCGCGATGATCTTTCTTTCATCCTCGGTAAGGGGCTTGAAGTTTTTCACCGTACTCAGGTTATCCGCCATCTGTTCTTCGTTGGACATACCGCTCAGCACGGTGATGACTCCATCCAGAGAAGCGGCAAACCGAATGGCCCAGGATGCTACCGAAGCGTCCGGATCGGCGCCCTTGAAGATGCCTTGTACCTTTTCGGACATCAGCGCCAGGCTTCCGCCCTTTACCGGCTCCATGATCACTACCGATTTTCCATGCTTTCTTACCGTCTCGTAGCAAAGCCTCGACTGAACGCTTTCGCTTTCCCAGTCGGCGTAGTTGATTTGAAGCTGGACAAATTCCACCTCGGGATGTTTGGTGAGCAGCTCGTCGAGACGGGCAGCGGTGTCATGATAGCTGAAACCGATGTGGCGGGCGAGTCCCTTTTCCTTCAGGCTCTTTAAGAAATCAAAGCCGCCTAATGTTTCGGTCTTTTCGATCTGGTCTCCGCTTAAATTATGGAGCAGGTAGAAATCGAAATATCCCGCACCGGTGCGGCTGAGCTGTTCTGCAAAACGAACCTCATAGTCCGCCGTCTCATTGATGGTCCAAAGAGGCATCTTGGTGGCGAGGAAAAACTGATCCCTCGGATACCGGTCTACCACCGCTTCCTTTACGGCGCCTTCGCTCTTTCCATCCAGATACCCGTAAGCGGTATCAAAATAACGAAAGCCCTGTTCCATAAACGCATCTACCATCTTTTTAAACTGGGGCATATCGATGGCGCCGTCCTTCATAGGAAGACGCATACAGCCAAAGCCCAGCTTTGGAATGGATTCGCCCAAGTAACGCTCGCTCATAGTATTTCCTCCTTTAAACTTCCGTCGGTGCTTCGCGCCGCGAAGCAGTAACCAAACAGAGTTGTGATACTGTAATTTCATTATACACGATTTTCTTTGGCTGCGCAATAGAAAAAAATGATTTCCCTTTTTTAGTGAAAACAGGGAAATGTTTCAGAAAGGAGTCTTCAAGATGAAAAGGACCTACGCTTTGCTGACAGCAGCGATATGCTTTTGCGTGTTTTTATCCTCCTGCGGCGCCAAAACGGACAGCGCATTCAATCAATCCTCCTCTTCGGTAGCAATGACAGAGGAATCCTTTGACGCGGATACGGGTATGCCGTCGGAGGGCGGTCTGATCGCTGAAAATACAAGCGAGGAGAGCGAAAATCTCTCCGGCGAGGACCTGCTTCAAAGCCAGAAGATCATAAGAAATTTCGATTACCAGATAGAGACTTTGGAATTTGAAGATGCGGTGGCGAAGTTGGAACAGCTTTGCGAAGAATGGGGCGGCTATATCGAAAGCTCCAGCGTCAGCGGAAGCGGGATCCGGCAGGTCTCCTCCCGGTATGCGGATTACACCCTTCGTATCCCCCAGCAATCTGTGGAAAAGATGGAAAGCGGTATGTCGTCTGTGGGCACCATCACCTATCAGGATACCTCTTTGCAAAACATCACGACGGCGTATTATGATGTGGAAAGCAGATTAAAAAGCCTTCGCACCCAGGAAGAGCGGCTGCTGGCGCTTTTGGAAAAGAGCGGGAGCCTTTCCGAGATCATTGAGCTGGAAAACGCGCTGGCACAGGTCACTTATGAGATCGAAAGCTATACCTCTACCCTCAAACAGTACGACAATTTAGTGGATTTCAGCACCGTGACCGTCCACCTGAGAGAAGTGCTGGAATATTCCGACCCCAAGGTGGAACCGAAAAACCTGGGCGAACGGATCGCCTACCAGTTTACTTCCTCGTTAAAGGGGATCGGGACCTTTTTTGAAGGGCTTTTGGTGTTCTTAGCGGGCAACTCCCCCGTGCTGATCCTGATCGCATTGGTGATCGTGGGGATCGTCTGGATCTGGAAAAAACGGCGCCGCTCTCTCAAAGTGCCGAAGGATAAAGAAACATTGAAAACGGATTCTTCAGAAGAAGAGAAATGATGGATAAAAAGGGGAGGCAGTGACTTGCCTCCTAATAAGAAAACATGAGCAAGTCCAGTAAAATCAATGTTTTCAGAGGCAAGGAACACGATGTGAAGTCAAAAATTTAATACCAACAGGAAAAGGGTGCTGATATGAAATGTCAGCACCCTTTTCCTGTCCCAGGGCAACGCCATAGGTAACACAAACCTGTGGCGTTTTTTTATGCCCTGCCGGGGGCACCCAAAACTGTATGAAAACGGGTGGGAAATCCCCTGATTTTTCGCCTGTGGGCGGCGCAAACGAGGCCGCCCATATCCTTTCCCTCATGGGAGGCCGGGCGGTGATACAGGGGCGCAAAACCACCGAAACGAACACTTTTCAAAATCAACGGAAGGAGGTATCCAACATCGCGGTATTCCGCATTGACAAAACCCGCGATTACACGGTGATGTCCAACCATCACCTGCGGGACAAGCCGCTCTCGCTGAAAGCGAAGGGCCTTCTCTCCCTCATGCTCTCCCTGCCGGAGGAGTGGGACTATACCACCAAGGGGC
>CALWZB010000097.1 GCA_944385915.1 uncultured Clostridia bacterium
CTGGATTTTAATAAAGTGACATTTATGGACAGCAGCGGCATCGGACTGGTGATGGGTCGGTATAAGCTGATGCAATCCATAGGCGGACAGGTCAGGGTGGAAAATCCCAAGCCGCGGATCAAAAAAATGATGGAGCTTTCCGGGCTGAAGCTGCTGGATGTTTTATGAGGAGGACAAAATCAATGAAGGTACTTAACGAAATGACGGTGACATTTGAAAGCCGGTCGGTCAATGAAGCTTTCGCCAGGACGGCGGCAGCGGCGTTTTTCGTCTCTATTGATCCCACGGTAGAGGAGCTGGCCGACTTGAAAACAGCAGTCAGCGAAGCGGTGACCAACGCCATTGTCCATGGTTACCGGGATTCGTTTGGGAAGATCAAAATGAAGGTCCGGCTTTTAGAAGGCCGGATCGCTTACATACAAATCAAAGACTCCGGCGTAGGCATCGAAGATGTGGCTTTGGCAATGGAGCCTTTGTTCACCACAGATCCTGACGGAGAACGTTCGGGGCTTGGATTTACCATGATGGAGTCCTTTTGCGATAAAGTAACCGTTCGTTCCAGGGTAGGGAAAGGAACAACGGTCACCTTATTCAAACAATTTACGGAAAAGGAACGGGCATGAATCTTGAAAAAAAGGAAAAGGATCAGTTCATTACCGAGAATTTAGGGCTGGTGTACGCTTTGGCGCACCGGTTTAAAAACCGGGGGATCGAGTACGAGGAATTGTGCTCGGCGGGCTGTGTCGGGCTGATCAAGGCGGTAAACGGCTTTGATGAGGAGCGGGGATTAAAATTTTCCACCTACGCGGTACCGGTGATCTTAGGGGAAATGAAACGGCTGTTTCGGGATGGGGGAACGGTAAAGGTAAGCCGGTCATTAAAAGAGCTTTCCTTAAGGGTGACAAGGGAGCAGCAAAAGCTGAGCCTTCAATTAAACAGAGAGGCGACCTTAACGGAAATTGCCGAAGCCCTCAGCATTTCTCCTGAAGCGGTGGCGGACGCCATCAATGTCTCCCTTCCGGCTATCTCCCTTACTGCTTCCGACGATGAGGAAACAGGAAAAGAGATCGACGTTAAGGTGGAATCCCCCGAAGAGAGTGTGACTGACCGGCTTTCGCTGCGTTCCCTTTTGATGGAATTGGACCCTAAAGACCGAAAGCTATTGATCCTTCGCTACTACAAGGGAAAGACCCAGACTGAAACCGCCAGGGAGCTTGGTATGACCCAGGTCCAGGTCTCCCGGCGGGAAAAAAAGCTTCTTTTGTTTTTGCGGGGAGAATTACTCAAGGGATGAGCGGGTAAACGAGGTGAAAAAGAAGGTCAAGCCCAGGCTTGGAAAGCGAATTTCCGAAAAAGAGTCGTCCGCAAGGACTGCGATGGAAAAAGACTCGTTTTGGTAAACCGTAGTTTCCCCCTCTTCCTGCACCGTCCAGCTTTCCTCCTGCATCTGAAAGAATTGCTGCATCGCTTCTACAGCGCCGGAAACGGTTTGCTGCTCCGGTACGGGGAAGGAGATGCCGTAGAGGCTTGCGGATGCACCCTGCGCGGTTATCGTTAGGGAAACGCCGGAAAGGGTATCGGGGGAAAGCACTTCAAAGGTGAGTGCCTCTTCGCTTTTCGTCAGGATCCCGGTGCCCTCCAGAGAACCAATCTGGTAGGAAACTTCGGATGTAAAAGGGGCGTTTAGCATTTCAAAGGTTTTGGAGCTGATAGACCCGGGTGTTTGAGAAGTCTGGGTGCAGCCTGAAAACAAAAAACAAAAGAGCAGTAAGGAAAGCAAAAACGGCCGTAATTTTTTCATAGAAAATCCCTCCTGCATTACCGTATGCGGGAGGGAGAAAGGTTATTCGTTAAAGACTGGCAATAGCGAAAGGAATGGTTTCGATGACATCAGAAGGAAGTAAAGAATACTCGGTGAGGGTTTTCGCCGCTATGTCGGCGGCGGCGCCATGAAGGTAAACGCCGGTGAGCGCGGCGCTGTAAGGAAGGGCGCCCTGAGCCAGAAACGACGCGATCATCCCCGCCAATACATCTCCGCTTCCCCCCTTGGATAAGCCTGAATTTCCCAAAACCGAAAGGGAAAGCTTCCCGTCGGGGCTTGCAATCACCGTATTGCTGTCTTTTAATACCAAAGTCACATCGTATTCGGCGGCAAAACGGGAAGCCACGTCGAACCGGCGGGAACGGATGGTTTCCAAATCGTAGCCGCAAAGCCTGGACATTTCTTTCATATGAGGAGTCAGCAAAATGGGCGCTTTCTTCTCCTTGAGCCAGGAGATGTGTTTCGACAAGCAGTTGAGCCCGTCGGCGTCGATGACCAGGGGCACGGTGCTGTTTTGGATCAAAAAATGGACCAGCGCTTCGGTATCCCCGTTGACGCCAATGCCGCATCCCACTAAAATCGCCGTGGCAGAAGGCATCGCGTCCCTTAAAAAAGGTAAGGCGTTTTCGCTGATACTTCCGTTTTTGGAAGTGGGGAGAGGAAGGAAAACCGCTTCCGGGGTTTTGACCGCCAAAAGGGAAACCAATCCCGAGACTACGCCGGCTTTTACCAAGCCCGCCCCGCAGCGAAGGGCGCTCGCCACCGACATCATCGCCGCTCCCGGCATAGAGAGCGCGCCGCATAACGCGAGCAAAGTGCCGTAGCTTCCCTTGTGGCTGGTGGGAAAGCGCTTGGGAATGGCGGACTGTGCCTGTTCTTTGGTGATCAGGTCCACAGTGCCCGAAATGCTTTCAAAAACAGATGGGGAGATCCCAATGTCGATCACTTCCACAACACCGCAGAAAGGGGCGCTTTCTTTGAACACATGGCACGGCTTTTTCGCCCCGAAGGTATAAGTGCGGTTGGCGCAAAAAGCGTCTTTATCGGTAAATCCATTGTCACTGTTGATGCCTGAAGGAATATCCAGCGCGATCTTCAGGGCGTTAGACTGGTTCGCTATGGAAAAGAGCTCTTTACAGTTTTTAGGAAGTTCTCCCGAAAAGCCGGTGCCAAATACGGCGTCCACGATCAATTCCGCCGAAGCCAGCACCTTTTTGATCTCTTCCTTCTCCGAAAGGAAAGGGACAGATTTTTCGATCAGATAGAAATTGGAGCGGCTCAGCGGTGAAAGGCTGTCTCCTAAAAGAAAGGCGACAGAAACATTGGCGCCCGCTTCCTTCAGGTATCGGGCCAAAACTAAGCCGTCTCCGCCGTTATTGCCCTTTCCGCATAGGATCAGCACCTTTTTCCCCGCCGGGTCAAAGGAAGCGCAAAGCGCCAAAAAAGCCCCTTTTCCCGCAGCCTCCATCAAATCCAGATAACTGCTTCCTTTTTCTACCGCGATCCCTTCGGCGATTTTCATACTGAAGCTGGTAACCGTTTTCATAGCTTATTCCTTTCCCGGCAAAGAGATTGCCGTAACCACCGCGGCGGCCAACGAGCGGGTATGGGTCAGCGAGAGGGCGAAGGAGAGGTGTTTCGATTCCACAAGGGCTTTCGCCTTTCCGGTAAAGGAAAGGTAAGGAGCGCCTAAATCGTCCCGAAGTACCAAGACCTCCCGGAGATCAAACCCCACTATGCCGGTCCCCAATGCCTTGGCAAACGCTTCCTTGGCGGCAAAAGAGGCGGCGATGGTCTCCGGCGCAAAACGGCGGCTTTCAAAAAAGGCGATTTCCTCCTTTGAAAAAACCCTCGCTAAGAAACGAGGGCGCCGCAGGCTGTTTTCAATTCGCTCAATCTCGATGAGATCGATCCCGTTTCGAATCATCATCTTCTGGCTCCTTTGGGAACGTAGACATCAAAGGCTTCCATCATCCGGCCGTTAGGGGTAAACACCAAAAGAGTGTTTCCAAGCTCCCGGTGGGAGAAAACCGCATACCATGCGTTTTCGCTTTTCGGATCCTCACAGCTGTAGACACGGCTGTCGTATTCTACATGGTCATGATCCGAAAACCGGAATTTTCCAAACTGTTCAAAAGAGGTCAGCTTCACCGTTAAAAGACGTTTGCGTTTTCTTCTCGCAATGATCTTATCGATGTCCATCTCACCGTTGACAATGGTGTATTCATACTCTACATCCAACGATGTAATGTACCGGTAGGCAAAGTATACAACGCCGATACAGATGATGAGACCAAAGGCGGTGAGAAAGGGAGAGACCTGGCTTAAAAGAAGCGCAATAAAGAGAAGCAAAAGGGAACCGGCGGCTGCGCCGATCTTTAACAACAGATCCTTCGCCGTGGATTTCTTTTGTACCATATATTCTACTACAACATCCATCATTCAACCCTCCATTTTTTTCATCATATCATATTTTTTGCAAAACCGCAAGGAGGTGAAAAAAGAACCAAATTTTGTTTTTCATTTGTATAAGAAAAAGGAAAAAGTCAACACTCAAAGCAAGGAGGAATGTCAAATGAACATAACCGATATTAAAGTAAGAAGACTGTTGCAGGAAGGAAGGCTCCGAGCGGTGGTGTCCGTTACGTTGGATAACGAGATCGCCATCCACGATATCAAGGTCATTGAAGGCCCGGAACGGCTGTTTGTAGCAATGCCCAGCCGCAGAGAGTTAAGCGGCGTTTACAGAGATATCGCACACCCCATCTCTCCCGATGCGCGCAGAAGCTTTGAGGCAGCGGTCCTTACGGCTTACCGCAAGGAAACCGAAGCGCAGGCGGCGCTGTCGGCGGCGCTTTCTTAGAAAAATCCCCCTTCGGGGGGATTTTTTTTGATTTGTTTATCCTTTTGCCATATTTTTGTTGTATATTAATATGAGTAAACACGCGGATGGTTCAATGAGAAATACCGCCGTTAAACGAATAATCTTAAAAAATGGCAGAAAAGAGGAGACTTTATGATCGTCGAAAAAACGAAGTTACCCAAATCTTCGGATATCCTTTCCCCAAATGCTGATGACAGTTTGTTGGAAAAGCTGGAAGACTATATCATTATGCAGCAGCAGTATAATGCAGCGATCCGTGAAGTGACCACCAAACTGACGATTTTGGACGAGGAGTTTCATGTCCGTTATGACCATAGTCCCATCCATCATATTGAATCGCGTCTGAAAACGCCTCAAAGCATTATTGGCAAGCTGAGACGGAAAGGCTTTGATGTGAATATGAAATCTATCCGGGAGCATTTGATGGATGTGGCAGGGGTAAGGGTGATCTGCTGTTACATCGACGATGTCTATCGGATCGCGGATATGCTGCTGAAACAAGACGATGTGACGTTGCTTCGGGTGAGTGATTATATCAAAAATCCTAAGGACAATGGCTATCGGAGTCTTCATATCGTAGTAACGACCCCCATATTCCTTTCCGAGCGGAAGGAATACATCCCGGTGGAGATCCAGCTTCGAACGGTGGCCATGGACTTTTGGGCTAGCTTGGAACACCAGATCCATTATAAAAACGAAAAGGAAGTCCCAGAAGAATTGATCCGGAAGCTAAAAGTTTGCGCCGACGATATCGCGAAAATCGACGGAGACATGCAAAATATCTATAACCAGATCCGGTAGGAGGTCATGATGGACATTTTGATTCAGGAAGCAGTTCCCTCTGATTTTCCGGCGATCGCCGCTTTGAGCCGAACACCTTTGGGATATGAAAATTGTTCGGCGGAAGGCGTCAAGGCTGCTTGGGAGCGGATGCAAAAGACCGGTGGAAAGGTATTTGTGGCAAAATTTCGCGATCAGACAGTAGGATACGCTCAATGTATGGAGTATCTTCCCCTTTACGGTAAGGCTTCCTTGTTCCTGGTCGCTCTTTCGGTTTCACAAAATTGTCATCGTATGGGGATCGGAAAAAAGCTGCTTAAGGCGGTAGAAGAATACGGAAGGAGCCTTTCTTTTGAAACGGTTTCTCTGATCTCGAATTTTGTTCGAAAAGATGCCCACCAATTTTATGAAGCGATGGGGTATCGTATGGAAAAGGAAGAAAAGTTTTTTATTAAGGATATTTAAAAAAGCAGTACCAAAAGGTACTGCTTTTTTATCGCTGTTGAGCAGGATCAGGAAACAAACGCTTTGACCGAATCGGGGAGCTCGCTGAGATCCGCCGAAATGGTGAACACAATGTTCACATTGCGCTCTTTGGTGGCTTCGTTGAGCTTATTGAGCATAGCGCCCAGCTCGTCGTAATTTCTTCCGCCGATCTTCAAGGTGGAATCAATGAACAGATCGGTAATATCAAAGTTGCCGGAAAGAACGCCGGTCAAATATCCGTAAAACTCGCCGTAACCCTCGATGCTGTCCTTACAGGTTTCCATCAAACGCACCGAAGAGGGGATCTCGTAAGTGAGCTTAGGCTCTTTTTCAATGCAGACGACATTGCCGTCGGAAACCTTCACCGCATTCGCTACCATATCGACCAGGGCCTTGGTTTTGCCAGTACCTTTTTTTCCTATGATCAGTTTAATCATCTGTAAACCTCCATTTCTGCAATCGGAATGATCCGTTATTTTTCCGGAAGATCCGGGTTTCGCCTGTTAGGAAAGCTTCGCCTTTAAGTCCGCCTGGAGATCCTCATAACCGGGTTTGCCCAAAAGAGCGAACATATTGGTCTTATAGCTTTCAACGCCGGGCTGATTGAAGGGGTTGACGCCCAAAAGGTAAGCGGAGATACCGCAGGCCTTTTCAAAGAAATAGATCATATATCCCATTTCATATTCGTTGATCTCGGGCATCTCCAATACGACGCAGGGAACGCCGCCCTCGGAGTGCGCTAAGATCGTAGCGTCCATAACCGTCTTGTTGACCACCGACATATTCTGGTCAGCCAAGAAGTTCAAGCCGTCAAAGTTGCTGTCGTCGGGCTTGATATACATATCCTGTTTCGGCTTTTTGATATCCATAAAGGTCTCGAACATAATGCGGGAGCCTTCCTGGATAAACTGACCCAGGCTGTGAAGATCAGTGGAGAAAGTAACAGAAGAAGGATAGAGGCCCTTGTTGTCTTTGCCTTCGCTCTCGCCGAAAAGCTGTTTGTACCATTCCGCCATAGTGGCAAAGCAGGGTTCGAAGGAAACCATAATTTCCATCTTTTTCTGCTTTTGATACAGAGCAAAACGAGTCGCCGCGTACTTATAGCAGTCGTTCTTTTCGAGATCCGGTTCCAAAAAGTCTTTTCTCGCGTCGGCGGCGCCTTTCATAATGGCATCCAGATCGCATCCCGCCGCGGCAATGGGCAAAAGACCTACCGCAGTCAAAACCGAGAACCGTCCTCCGACATCGTCGGGGATCACAAAGCACTCATAGCCATTTTCGTCCGCCAGTTCCTTGAGCTTGCCGTTAGCTTTATCGGTGGTGCAGTAAATGCGGCTCTTGGCGCCTTCCACACCGTATTTTTCCTCCAAAAGCTGTTTAAAGATACGGAACGCCAAAGCGGTTTCGGTGGTGGTACCGGATTTGGAAACACAGTTTACCGCCAGATCCTTTCCTTCACAGATGGAAAGAAGCTCCTGCAAATAGGTAGCGGAAACGCTGTTGCCGGCAAAATAAATATCAACGGTGTCTTTCTTCAGGCTGTTATAGAAAGGAGAACGCAAAAGCTCGATCGCGGCTCTGGCGCCTAAGTAGGAACCGCCGATACCCAATACGATCAGAACGTCTGCCTGCTCATTGATCCGCTTGGCAGCCGCTTTGATCCGGGCAAATTCCTCTTTATCGTAATCGACGGGAAGATCCACCCAGCCTAAAAAGTCATTGCCAAGACCGGTTTTCTGGTGAAGCGCGTCGTGGCAGGTCTTCACCAAAGGCGCTAAGCCTTTGTATTCGTCTTCGTGGATTACGCCTTTTAAATAACTGTCATTAAAATGAATCGCCATCTGAACAAAACCTCCATGCCTTCTCTGATTTTCTGTATCTTTATTGTACTACATAAACGAGATTGTGGCAAGGACTTTTTCTCAAATTTGTTGCAAATGGCAAGGATTTTCATTTTCCAATGAGTAATTTTAAGAATAGAAAGAAGGTGGTAGATAAAGTTAACGCTTCCACTTCTTCGCCGGCGGTGATGAAAAGGGACAAAATCGTTTCCCCGTCCAGCAGATACTCGACCTTTCCTACGGTATCTCCCGCAGCAACAGGCGCTTCATAATCGGTGGAAAGAGAGAGGATCTTTTGGACGTCGCCGCTTCTTCCCTTGGGGATGAGGACGCTGCTTACTTCTTCATAAATGAGCGGCACCGTTTCCTGTACGCCGCCCCGGACGGTGGTTTCTTTGGGTTCTTCTGAGGTTCGTTCGGGAAGAAATGCTTCAAAGGCGGAAAATCCGTAATCCAAGAGTGTACGGCAAGCGGAAAACCGGTCGTCGCTGGTGGATGCTCCCATACAGACGGCGATAAGGTTGACGCCGTTTCGGGATGCGGAGGCCGAAAGACAGCTTCCCGCGCCATCGGTGGTTCCGGTTTTTAAGCCGGTACAGCCTTCATAATGGCGCACCAGACGGTTGGTATTGGTCAGTTCGGTTTCGCCGTTTCGCAAAGTATCCATCCATGTCGAAGTGTAGGGGAGAATGGCGTCATAAGACAGAAGGGCTCTGGACATCAGGGCGATGTCCCTCGCGGAGGAGGTATGACCATCCGCATCCAGACCGGTGGGGTTGAAAAAATTCGTGTTTTCCATCCCCAGCTCTTTCGCTTTCTCATTCATACGGGCGACAAACTCGCTTTCGCTTCCGGCGACATACTCCGCTAAGGCCATAGCCGCGTCGTTGGCGCTGGCGACGGCAGTAGCCCGGAGCAGCTCATCTACCGTCATGGTCTCTCCCACCTCCAGCCAGATCTGGCTTCCGCCCATAGAGCTTGCGTGTTCGGAGCAGGTCACCGGATCGTCTAATGTGATCTGGCCGTTTTCCAACGCATCCATCACCAACAGCATCGTCATAATTTTGGTGATGGAAGCGGGAGGAAGGGCTTCGTCGGCGTTTTTTTCAAAAAGGACCCGTCCGGAATCCGCGTCCATTAAGATGGCGGAGGGTGCGGGGATATCCTGGACTTCCGCCGCGGTCACTGTGGTCACAGGGTACATCATATCCTCTTCCTGCAAATCCGTTCCATCTGCCGAGGCAAAAAAGGGAATGCTCATAAATAACAGGAAAGCAAGCGCAGTAGCGATCATCCGTTTTTTCATATGCTTTCAAACCTCCTTTTCACTACTGTATGTGGAAAGAAAAGGAAACATTCGCAGAAAAAAGGGTACCGCACTTATGTGCGGTACCCTTTTTTGTTAACATAAATTTGTCTAACGCATGGCGCCGTCAGCACCGAGGAAGTACCCTTCGATAGTAGTGTTATACGCCATAGCGCCGTTTTGGTACAGATAGTACCAGTCGCCTTTCCATTGGATCCAGCCGGTTTGCATGACGCCGGTTTCGGGGTCGAGATAGTACCAAACGCCGTTATCCAGCGCCCAGCCTTCCGCCATACCACCCCATCTATAGAGGTAGTACCACTTACCGTTTAGCCATTTCCAGCCGGTCGCCATTTCTCCGGTCTCAGGATCGAGATAGTACCAGACGCCGTTATCCAGCGCCCAGCCTTCGGCTAAGCCGCCCCAGCTGTAGAAATAGTACCACTTGCCCTCCAGCAGTTTCCAGCCGGTGACCATAGTGTAATCCTCGTCCAGGTAGTAGGAAATACCCTTGTCTTGGATCCAGCCTTTTACCCGTCTGCTGTTTTGGTAGTACTCCCACTCTCCGTTTCGGTTTTGCTCCCAGCCGGAGCCGGAACCGGAACCGGTTGGCGCGGAATAAGCAAAGTCGGTGCGGTAATCGCAAACGCTGCATTCCTCGTGCCAGGCGCCCAAATGGATCTCGCCGGCAGGTACATCGGTAACGGTAACGAGATCATGGGAGGTGATATTGACCAGGTCGCCGCACAGCGCGCAGACCTGCCAGTGTTTTTCTTCGTCATACTGCCAAAGCCGGTTACTCACATGGCTGTTATCCGCACAAAGCACGACAGCGCTATTATTGATAAAGCTTCCTTTTAAAATCACGGTTCCGTTATTTCTAAACACAGCGCCGTCCGCTATCGTCAGCGACGCGCCCTCAGGAATGGTCAATTCATCACCACTGCGAAGTTCTACATCACGCTTGATAACAGGTTCGCCAACAACGGTACCGGCGTTATAATCGATGATCACACAGTTTTCAACCGTATTGGCGTTAGCTAAGTATGCCTCATTGTCTACATTATCAAGCCAGGTTCCGGTCAGAGTAACTCCTCTGACGCCAAAGATAGTATATGTATCAAGGTGGCCCTGTGCTTTGACAACAGAATCGGTCATCTCGATGGTACCGCCCGCAGAATAGATGGCAACACCATTTGTGGATGACGCTTCCAGCGTAGTATTTTCAATCTCGATATCATTTTCGACAAAGAGAGCAGGATACCCAGCGGATGACGCAGTCACTTTACTGTTTATGATGGTAAGATTGCCCGTGGTGAGGATTGTATTTGTCAGTGGATCTGTCGTGACAGCGTGTACTTCGCTATCGGCAATACGCAGCCCTGTTTCTCCGCACAGAGCGCATCCTGCTTTACTTTCGGCATCAATCTTTACGCCGTTTTGAATGGTAAGCGTCTTTGTAGCATATATTCCCGAAGTGTAACCATCTGGTCCCGTCACATTGATAATGGGCGCCTCTGTTTCACCGACAATCCCAATGATGATGTCCCCACCTCGCACACAATCATTATCAGCCTCGATTGTCAGCGTTCCGCTTCCGCCTATGGTGAATGTGCTATTGTTATTGCTGTTGAAAATACCATACCATCCGGATGTAATCGTATTAGTCCCCATCAATTGTATATTCAAATCCCCGTCGGTATAGATCGCGGCATGTCCATTAAACTCTCCTTCTATGGTAACATCGGTAAGTGTCAGCGTATTTATAGCAGGGTCATATTTCGCAGTACCATTACCACAGGTGACCGTGTTATCGGTTGCGGTTAGAATATCTGTGCCGTTAACAGTCAAGACTGTAGGACCTGCCGCCAGCGCTGTAGCCGGAAGCAACCCAACAACCAGCACAACAGACAGCAGTGCCGTCAATACCCGATGCCATGATTTGTGTTTCATACGTTTTCCTCCTTAATTAGTTTTTCGACAAACAGCTTTCGCGGAGAATTGACTCACCGAGCTGTAATTTCAAATATTTTTCATCCTCAACAGCGTATAATGAGCGCACCATCCGATAAGAAGGAAATCATCTCCCAAAGATAGTCTATGGACGGTATATTTTCGTGGTTTTTGCTCACTCTTCCCTTCGATTGGGATTGATTTTCACCATCTTCTTTTTTCGTTTCCAAATGGTAAGTTTCTTTTGAAAAAAAGAAACGTCAACCGGACGTTTGTCTTCTTTGTTTTCATTATATCATATGCCTTGTTATTCTTCAACCGTTTATCCTTTTTTTTACAAAATCAACAACTTTCTTCCTCCCTTTTTGGAAGATTTTACGGTGTGGTTTTTTGGATTTTACGAGAAAGCTGTCTAAAAATGCAAACAGGCCCTGAGGTGACCATTTTCCAGTCCTCCCAGAGCCTGTTATCGTTCAATGGTATTCACAAAGCCCGTAAAATAGGGCTTTGCGCAAAAAGAAACTGCACACCGTTTCGATACGCTGTGGTATCAAAATAGGTGTGCAGTTTTGGCGGAGTTGGAGAGACTCGAACTCTCGCGCCGGTTTCACCCGACCTACGCCCTTAGCAGGGGCGCCTCGTCACCAACTTGAGTACAACTCCATGGTAGCGTTTTGTCATTATATGAGGAAGATTCGAAAAGTTGGCGGAGAGAGTGGGATTCGAACCCACGGTCCCTCTCGGGATCACCGGTTTTCAAGACCGGCTCCTTAAACCGCTCGGACATCTCTCCGAATCAATCTGTATAGAACGAGAGTTATTATAGCATAGCATCCGTGGTTTGTCAATAGTTTTTTGGCGGAGAAACGAAAACGGTCCGAATTGCTTCGGACCGCCCTGTTACCAGGTAGCAACGTTTAATTTCTCGATGAGGGTATCCGGATCGACGCCGTGGACCATGCATGCCTGTTCCACCGTTTCTCCCCGAGACGCGGGGCAGCCTAAGCAATGCATCCCCATTTCCAGAAAGTAATGGGCAAGAGAAGGGTTGTCGTCTAAGATCTCGCCGATGACCGTATCTTTGGTAATTACCATGGTTTACTCCTTTCTTTTGGTACAGTGAACCTACGAATTATTGATTGGATGTTTCTTTCAGCTCCCTTAGGTCGTAAGGGGTCGCCTGATAGACAAAATAGTTGAGCCAGTTGGAGAAAAGGAGGTTTGCGTGGCTTCTCCAGATAAACAGCGGCTCTTTACTTGGATCGTTATCCTTAAAATAATGATAGGGCGGATCGATGGGAAGCCCTTTGTTTTTATCTCTGAGATACTCCTGAAGCAGCGTATCCCGGTCGTACTCCGAATGTCCGGTGACAAAAAACTGTCGTCCGTCCCGGGATGCGACGATATGGACGCCGGAAAGGGGAGACTCGCTTAAAATTAAAAGCTCCTCATGCTTTTGGATATCTTGTGCCCGCACCTCGGTATGGCGGGAATGGGGCACAAAAAAGGTCTCGTCGAAGCCCCGCAGCAAAGGATGGTACTGCCGTAATGGATGGTGGGGGAAGATGCCGAACATTTTCTTTTCCAAGGGATATTTCGGAATACCGTAATGGTAATAAAGCCCTGCCTGGGCGCCCCAGCAGATGTGGAAGGTAGAGTAAACATGGGAACGGCTCCAGGCCATAATGTCGCAAAGCTCGTCCCAGTAGTCCACCTCTTCAAAGGGGAGATGCTCCACCGGCGCGCCGGTAATGATCAGTCCGTCAAACCGCTCCTGCCGCACATCCTCGATGGTTTTATAAAACTTCAGCAGATGGTCGCCGGAGGTATTTTTGGATTGATGGGATGCCGTTTGCAAAAGCTCTACGTCCACCTGAAGCGGGGAGTTGGACAAAAGCCGTAAAAGCTGGGTCTCAGTTTCGATTTTTTTGGGCATCAGATTCAAGATGGCGATCTTCAGAGGACGGATGTCCTGGCCCAGCGCCCGTTCCTCCTCCATTACAAAGATATTTTCTCCTCTCAGGGTGGAGGCAGCCGGAAGGGAAGAGGGAATATTGATAGGCATACCGGTCCCGCCTTACAGATTCTGTTCCAGTGCGAGAGCAAGCTGCGCAGGGCAGGAGGTGGACTTGCTGCCGCAGCGGATCCCTTTGAGGATGGATACGACGTCGGAAGCCTTCCGCCCGATACAGAGAGCGGCGACACCCTGGGTATTTCCGCTGCATCCGCCGGTAAACTGGACCTTTTCGATAATGCCGTCGTCGTTGACGGTGATGTCAATGCCCCGGGAGCAAACGCCCTTTGGGGTGTAGGTAATGGTTTTCATATTGATTTCTCCTTTATTTTCGAATGACGCCTTCTTGAATAGCGGCGTTTTTGACCGCCTCGGCGACCGCTTTGGCAACTCTCGGATCGAAGGCGTCGGGCAAGACCCGATCCACGCTGATCTCGTCTTCGGACAGCACCGATGCGATAGCGTAAGATGCCGCCAGCTTCATCCCTTCGGTGATATCGGTAGCGCCGGCATCCAGCGCCCCCTTAAAAATACCCGGGAACGCCAGCACATTGTTGACCTGGTTGGGATAATCGCTCCGTCCGGTACCTATGATAAAGGCGCCGCCTTTTTTCGCTTCCTCGGGCATGATCTCCGGCACCGGATTCGCCATGGGGAAAACGATGGACCGATCCGCCATGTGGGAAACCATCTCGGCAGTTACCAGATTGGGACGGGAGACACCGATAAAGACGTCGGCACCTTTCAATGCATCGGCTAACGTTCCTTTCAGTCCGTCCTTGTTGGTGATTTTCGCCATTTCTTCCTGGGCAACGGTCAGATTGGGAGCGCCTTGGTAAATGATTCCGTCCTTGTCGCACAAAATAACGTTTTTGGCGTGAAAACCAATGAGGTGCTTGGCAATGGCAATACCGGCGGCGCCGGCGCCGTTGATGACCACCGTCGCGGTCTCGAAGGATTTTCCGGCGACCTTAAATGCATTGAGCAGCGCCGCGGAAACGACGATGGCGGTGCCATGTTGGTCGTCATGGAAAACCGGGATGGAAAGCTTTTCCTTCAGCCGCCGTTCGATCTCGAAGCAGCGGGGCGCGCCGATATCCTCGAGGTTGATCCCGCCAAAGGATGGCGCCAAGATCTCCACCGTCCGGCAGATTTCATCTACGTCTTTGGTATCCAGACAGATAGGGACGGCGTCCACATCGCCGAAAGCCTTTAATAAAACCGCCTTTCCTTCCATAACCGGCATTGCGGCTTCCGGTCCGATATCCCCCAGTCCCAAAACGGCGGTGCCGTCGGTGACTACGGCAATCAAATGCCCTCTCCGGGTCAGCGTATACGAAAGGGAAGGATCCTTTTCAATGGCGACACATGGTTCGGCCACGCCGGGAGTATAGGCCAAGGACAGCTCCTCGCTGTTGGTAACGGGACAGCGGGCGACCACTTCGATCTTGCCCTGCCACTCCCGATGCAATGCTAATGCTTTTTCTTTTACGTCCATAATGCTTCTCCTTTCAGAGAAAATGATCACTTATTCATTGTACTATGAAAATGCGTTTGGGTCAATCCAAAGAAAAAATTTCTACTTTTTTCTTTTACCGAAAAAATAGGGCTTGCTTTTTTTTATGAATTTTGATATACTGTAAAAGCTGAATGCGTCCGTAGCTCAGTTGGATAGAGTGTCAGACTCCGACTCTGAAGGTCGCAGGTTCGACTCCTGTCGGGCGCACCAACGCTCCGTCTTTTAGACGGAGCGTTTTTGTTTTATTACTTTGGGAAAGCTTTTTATGGAGGAAGTATTTTGAAAACTGCCATCTGTTATTATTCCTATCATCATCATAACACCCTGAAAGTGATTGAGGCTATGAAAGAAGCAGGAGACGTGGATTTGATCTGTGTCACCACAAGACAGGCTGTCCATTTGGAGGAGTACGACTGCATCGGGTTTGCGTCGGGCATTTACGGCTTTTGTATGCACCCGTCGGTTTTGGAATTTGCAAAACAGTATCTTCCCGAAGGAAAAAAGGTTTTCTTTGTTTACACCTACGCGGGTGCAAAGGGAAAAGGCGCTAAAGATCTTCGCGCCATTGCGGAAGGGAAAGGATGTACCGTTCTCGGCGAATTCGGGTGCCGGGGCTTTAATACCTTTGGACCGTTTAAACTGTTTGGCGGAAGCGGAAAAGGCTTGCCGAGCCAGAAGGATCTTGCCGAGGCGCAGGATTTTTACCGCCGGATTTCTCAAAAATGAGGGAAGCAGGTTTGCGCTTTGAATTCTTGTGACCGACTATTTTATTTTTGTACGAAAGGTAGATGAAAGCGGTACGGTCCGACGATTTGCTGCCGAAAACCTTTTGACTGCATAGGACAACTATAAGGTAAAATGGAAGTAAGATCCCGCTGCCAGCGGGATATTTATTTTTCTCTATGCTTACTCATTAAAACTATAAATAGAAAAATTGTTACTGAAAATTTCTCTTTTAAAAAGCGAAAGTGAGATAACAAGCCCAAAAAACAGGTCAAAAAATTGGGAAAAAAGCGAATGACATGCCCATAAGAACATGCTACAATGATAGAAAAGAAACATATTTTAAAAATGGAAAGGAAGAGATAGGCTATGTTTAAAAAATACGATTTCGAGACCTATACCGACCGGACCGGCTTGGATTCGGCGAAATGGGAGAACATTCCCATTCCCGATGCACAGGTATCCGAAGGTTTCTCCAAGATCCCCATGTGGGTGGCGGATATGGATTTTGCTACGGCACCGTCGGTAATCGCCTCGATGCTCCGCCGGATCACGGCTTCCCCGGCCTTTGGCTATTATGGACTTCCCGCTACCGGATACTTTGACGCGATCCGTTCCTGGCAGTTGGAACGCAACGGTGTGGATATCGGCAGTGATGAATATATTTCTTACGAAAACTCGGTTTTGGGCGGCGTCGCCAACATTATCAACACCTACACTGAGCCGGGAGACCCCATTTTGCTCCAGTCTCCCACCTATATTGGTTTTACCGGAACGGTGAACAACGCCAAACGGACCATCGTTTTGACGGACCTGAAACAGGACGAAAACGGTACTTACCGTATGGACTATGAGGATATGGAAAAGAAGATCGTGGAAAATAATATTAAGGTCGCCATCTTCTGCTCGCCTCATAATCCCACCGGACGGGTTTGGGAAAAAGAAGAGATCGCAAAGTATGTAGAGATCTGTGCCAAGCATAATGTCATTATCGCCGCGGATGAGATCTGGTCCGATTTTATCGTCGGGGACAAGAAGCATATCCCCACCCAGTCGGTTTCCGAGACGGCGAAGCAGATCGTAGCGGCTATGTATGCTCCCAGCAAGACCTTCAACCTGGCGGGTATGGTAGGTGCTTACTCTATCATCTATAACGATGAGATGAGAAAAAAGGCCAAAGAACATGCGGCGACCACCCATTACAATTCTCCCAATCTTCTTTCGGTTTACGCTTTGATCGGCGCTTACACCGGCGGCGGCGAGTGGGTAGACGAGCTTCGGAAGGTCATCTCCGCCAATATGGATTACGCTTATGAGATGATGAAGACTTGGGACGGGGTTACGGTACAGCGTCCCCAGGGTACTTATATGATGTTCCCCGATTTTACTGAATTTTGCAAGAAGCGGGGCAAAACGCTGGATGATGTATTAAAACGGTGCGTCTCGGTAGGCGTGATCTGCCAGGACGGCCGGCCGTTCCATGGGGAATGCCATATCCGGTTCAATATGGCGCTTCCCACCGCCAAGGCGAAGGAAGCCTTTGACCGGCTGGATCGGTACTTGATTAAGGAAGAGTGGTAAGAAAAATGCCGGTGCGAAAGCACCGGCATTTTTTATGGCTTTTTGGTTGTTACTTACGGGTTTGACCTTCTCCGAAGATGATATATTTGGTGGTGGTCATTTCGGAAAGTCCCAAAGGTCCTCTGGCGTGGAGCTTTTGGGTGCTGATGCCCATTTCGGCGCCAAACCCGAACTGGAAGCCGTCGGTAAAACGGGTGGAAGCATTGACGTAAACGGCGGCGGCATCCACCAAAGCGGTAAACCGATTGGCGTTTTGGTAGCTTTCCGTGATGATGGCTTCGGAATGCCCCGAGCCATAGCGGTTGATATGGGAAACCGCTTCCTCAAAGGAAGCAACCACCTTGACTGCCAAAATCAAATCATTGTATTCCGCCAGGTAATCCTCTTCGGTGGCGGGGAGTGCGTTTTGGATATAGCTTCTCGTGGTTTCATCTCCCCGGATCTCTACCCCGTTTTCCGTTAAGCTCTTTCCGATGCGGGGGAGAAATTCGGATGCGATGTTTTGATGGACCAAAAGGCTTTCGATCGCGTTGCAGACGCCGGGGCGCTGGCACTTGGCGTTTAGGATGATCTGTTCCGCCATAGAAAAATCGGCGGATTCATCTACAAAAACATGGCAGTTTCCCACGCCGGTTTCCAAAACCGGTACGGTGGCGTTTTCCACCACCGAACGAATGAGTCCGGCGCCGCCGCGGGGGATCAAAATGTCTAAATACTCGTTGAGCTTCATCATCTTTGAGGCGGTTTCCCGGCTGCAATCGGTAAGCAAAGAGACAGCTGCTTTCGGAAAATGCTCCCTTTCCAGGGCGTTTTGCAGTACCGACACCACCGCTTTGTTGGATTGGAGCGCACTTTGGCTTCCCCGTAAAAGAACCGCGTTGCCGGTTTTTAAGCAGATCCCCGCCACATCGGCGGTGACGTTGGGACGGGCTTCATAGATGATGCCCACTACGCCCAAAGGTACCCGGATCTTTCCGATCTTGATGCCTTCGGCGCCAAGCCACATTTTATCTACCTCTCCGATGGGGTCGGGGAGGGCGGCGAGCTGGAAAAGGCCGTCAGCCATTTCCTGCAACCGTTTTTCCGTCAGCAAAAGCCGGTCCAATAAGGATGCTTTGGTACCGTTCGCTTTCGCCTGGTCCATATCTTTGGCGTTTTCTTCCAGAATGTAGGGGGTTTGGTCCAATAGCGCCTTACCCATAGCGGTCAGCGCACGGTTTTTGGATTCGGTGTTGGCCTGCGCCAAAAAAGCGGAGGCTCCCTTTGCCTGTTTCCCCAGTTGCTGCAGTTCCATAACTTCTCCTTTCAACGGTCAGATTTGTAACGAAAGATTGTCCCGATGGATAGCCTCCACCTCGGCGTCAGCGCCTAAAAGGGACTTGATCTCACTGGAATGTTTTCCGATAATAGAGGATAAAATCGCGCTGCTGTAGTTGGAATATCCCCGGGCAAGCTCTTTTTGCTTCCGGTTCATCACTTGGATCACGGCGCCCCGGTCGAAGATACCCGACACTGAAACGATGCCGCTGGGGAGAAGGCTTCTTCCCTTGTTGAGCAAGGCGTCCTCTGCGCCTTCATCGACGGTAACGATACCCTCCGGCTGGCTTAAGAAGGTGAGCCAGCCCTTCTTTCCGTCCTTTTTATGGGCTTTGGGTAAAAAGAGGGTCCCGTTTTCCTCTCCGGAAGCGATCTTCAGTAAGATATCCTCGGTTTGGCCGCTGCAAAGAAGGGTATAAATCCCCTGACTGCCGGCAATTTTCGCGGCGGTGAGCTTGGTGGCCATGCCGCCTGTGCCAAGCTTGCTCCCCGCGTCGCCTCCCATAGCGAAGATATCGTCGTTTAATTGCTCTACCACCGGGATCTTTTGGGCATCAGGATCGGTTTTGGGGTTTTTGGTGTAAAGCCCGTCCACATCGGTGAGCAGTACCAAAAGGTCTGCGCCGATCATCCCTGCCACCATGGCGGCTAAGGTATCGTTGTCGCCTACCTTGATCTCGTCTACCGCCACCGTGTCATTTTCGTTGATAATGGGCACCGCTCCGTAACGTAATACCTCGTTTAAGGTATTGCGGGCGTTGAGATACCGTCCCCGATGAGAAAAATCGTCCTTGGTCAGAAGGATCTGGGCCACGGGGATATCGTAAGCGTCAAACAGCAAAGCGTAGCTTTGCATCAAAAGGCTTTGCCCTACGGCGGCGAGAGCCTGTTTCCTCGGGATCTGGTGGGGCTTTTCCGAAAGAGAGAGGGCGCCCATACCGGCGCCTACCGCGCCGGAGGTGACAAAGATAACCTTTTTGCCCTGATGATACAAGGTGGCCATCTGGCGCACCAGAGCCGCCATAGCCTTTTTGTTTTGCCGTCCGTCGGGGTGGGTGAGGGTACTGGTCCCTACCTTAACGACGATATGTTTTGCGTTTTTGATTTTTTCCATCATAGGTATTGTCCTCTTTTAACAGCTTTTGAAACGATGCGGGGACCGGCGCCCGGAAGGTCAGGGGTTTGTTCGTCCTGGGATCGGTGAGGGCCAGAAGGCTGGCATGAAGGCAAAGCCGGTGGATGGGATTGGTTTTCGCCTTGTATTTTTTGTCCCCGGCGACAGGATGCCCCAGCTCCTTCAGATGGACCCGGATCTGGTTTTTTCGCCCGGTATCGATATCTACCTGAAGCAAAGAGTAATGGGGAGATTCCTTGATGACCTGGTAATGGGTCACCGCTTTCTTTCCGTCGGTTCCCCGTCCGGAGAAGACCAGGTGGCTTTCTGTTTCCAAAAGATAGCTTACTTTGGTCCCTTCTTTTTCCTCGAAGGTCCCTTCCGCTACCGCCTGGTACCGGCGAAGGGTCACAATTTTCTCCCATTGATCCTGAAACAGGTGCTTTGCATCCTCGTTTTTCGCAAACAGCAAAACCCCCGAGGTGTCCCGGTCCAGACGATGGACAATAAACACCCGTCCCCCTTTTTCCCTCGCCCGCTGGTATTCGGTCAGGAAATGGTAAGCGGTGGCTTCCTTTTCCCGCTCGGTGGCTACCGCCAAAAGCCCGGCGGGTTTATGGATCACGATGATGTCTTCATCCTCATAGAGGATGGGAAAGGGAAGCTTTGGAAGGAAGGGATCCTCCCTGTCCTTCAGCGAGACCCGGTCGCCGGGGGAAAGGGGCGTATCAAAGCGCACCGCCGGCTTTCCGTTGACAAAGACCTGTTTCGTTTTCAAAAGGGTTTTTACCGTGTTGCGGGACAGCTTGGGAAACTGTTCCAAAAGGAAGGGAAGCAGCGTCCCTTCCTTGACCGCCGTTTTGACAGGCGGGTTCTTTTTCTGTTCCAATATGGTTCTCTCCAGACAATAAGGGGACGCCCTGCCAAAAGACAGGGCGCTTTTTTAGTGTTTGTAATAATTGATGAGGCAGCCGTCCAAAATGATCTGGCGTTCGGTATCGGTAAGGGGCGCTACCGAGAGGGTGAAGGAAGTGACGGTATCGCCGATGAGATAGGCGGGAATGGAAGACATATCCCCCTTTAAGATCTCGGTGATGTTGGGGACAAAGAGGTAATCATCCCGCTTAAAGGGAGGCTCGCCCTCGATAAGGAAGGGGATCATACCCCAGTTGATCAGGTTGGAGCGGTACCGCTTGGTGGCGTATTCCTTTGCGATATTGGCGACGCCGCCTAATACTCTCTGACAGGAAGCGGCCTGTTCTCTCGCGGAGCCGTCACCGGGCTTGATGGCGTAGACTACCGAGCCGATGCCAAAATCCTTCTCGCTTAAGGCTTCAAAGCCGGAAAGGGAGCGGATCTTGGAAAGGACATCCGAAAGAGCCGAAACGTTGCCTTCTTCTCTTGCCTTTTCCAGCGCATGGATGGCTTTGGCTCTCGGGACATAGTCGGGATCCTTTCTCGAAAGGGTAAACTCCGCAAGCCCCAAAGGATTGGAGCGGAAAGAAGAGGTCTCGCCAGACGGGATCAGCTCATCGGTGGTGGTGACCGGGTCGGTAATAAAGGACGCCACCTTCAGCAAAATATGGTTCGGTAAGGCCGGCATTTCAGGCCAGTCGACGATATTGGGACCAAAGACCAGCTCCTCTTCGGGCTTGGCTTTCTCCCATCCGTCATAGATCCGGCTGTCATAAGGGGTGGAATCAAAGTAATATTTGGGCGCTTTCGCCTTCCAGTCGATCTCGGTGGCAGCCGTCAGCATACCGCCGTTTAGGGTGGTGGCGGCGATGGAGCGGGCGTCCATCAAAGCGACGGAAGCGATCTGGCCGTTGGCGGGCTTGGCGCCTTCCCGGCTGGGGAAGTTGCGGGTGGAATGGCGGATGGAAAGGCCGTTGTTGGCGGGGACATCTCCTGCGCCAAAGCATGGTCCGCAAAACGCGGTGCGGATGGTAGCGCCGCTTGCCATTAACGAGCCGATGTCTCCGTTTTTCATCAGCTGCATCATGACCGGCTGGCTGGAGGGATAGATGCTTAAGTTATAAGCGTCGTTTCCGATGGCATGTCCCGCTAACATCTGTGCCGCTTCGCTGATATTGGAGTAGGTGCCGCCGGCACATCCGGCGATGATTCCCTGATCTACCTTCAGCCGTCCGTTGTGGAGCTTGTCGGTGAGCTTTAAGGAAACTTTGGGGTTTCCGATGAGGTCTACCGCGTCCAGTTCCACCTTCCGCAGGATGTCGCCGGCGTTTTTATGGAATTCTTCGATCTCGTAAGCGTTGCTGGGGTGCATAGGGAGCGCGATCATAGGACGAATGGTAGACAGATCGATCTCGATGTATCCGTCGTAATAAGCGACGTCTTTAGGGGAAAGCTTTTTGTAGTCAGAAGCTCTGTTATGGGTCGCAAGGTACTCCTCCGTCTGTTCATCGGTGCACCAGATAGAGGATAAGCAGGTTGTCTCGGTGGTCATTACATCGATGCCGTTGCGGAAATCCATATCGATATTCTTAATGCCGTCGCCGATAAATTCCATTACTTTGTTTTTGACAAAGCCGTTTTGGAATACCGCGCCCACCAACGCAATGGCAACGTCCTGAGGGCCGACGCCGGGAACCGGTGTTCCCGTCAGATGGATGGCGATCACTTCGGGCATATCCACATCGTAGGTTTTGGAGAGGATCTGTTTGACCAGCTCGCCGCCGCCTTCGCCAACAGCCATAGTGCCGATAGCGCCGTAACGGGTGTGGCTGTCCGAACCGAGGATCATTTTGCCTCCCCCCGCCATCTTTTCCCGCATATACTGGTGGATGACCGCCATATGAGGGGGGACGTAGATGCCGCCGTACTTTTTCGCCGCGGACAAACCGAAAAGATGGTCGTCTTCGTTGATGGTGCCGCCGACGGCACAAAGGCTGTTATGACAGTTGGTCAAAACGTAGGGGATGGGAAATTTCGACAGCCCCGACGCTCTTGCGGTTTGGATGATGCCGACAAAGGTAATATCGTGACTTGCCAGCGCGTCGAATTTCAGTTGCAGGTGCTCATCGTTTCCCGACACATTGTGGGAGGTTAAGATATCGTAAGCGATGGTTCCTTTTTTGGCTTCTTCCTTGTTGAGGTTCGCGGTTTGGGATGCATTTTCCGGAGTATCCGGAATCAGCTTTCCGCCCACGAAATAGACGCCGTTTTGATGCAGTGTGATCATGGTGCTCTCTCTCCTTTGCCGGTATCGGCGCAATATTTTGACATCAGGTTCAGTATAACATAAACAAAGTGAGAATACAATTCCTTTTTTCCGCTAAAGCGAAAAAGCAGGAAAAAGGAATGCCCGCCATTTGGCGGGCATTCCTTTCGGAAATTCATACCTTCATAAAGGTATCATATGAAAGAGGTAAAAAGCAAAATCTTAACTGACTTCATTATATCAAAATTTCCCGAAAAAGTCAACAAAGTTTTTTTACTCCGTTTCCGGTATGGGAAACGGGCAAACAGGATTTTACAGGGTATCTTCGCTTTTGGCGGTCACCTGGGCCCAGGCGGGGCGAAAACCCGATCGGATCGCGTTTCGGACCGATGCGACGTTGCACCATGCGGCACAGTAAAAAGGAACCTTTCCCCGGTCGAGGATCTCCTTGGCCATCCGGGTGGTCAAAGCGGAGGCGATCCCCTGTTTTCGAAACGGGGGAAGAACATCGATGCCGATCTGCCACATTTCTTCACAGTCTGCGGAGCATCCCGCCAGCCCGATCAGGGTTTCCCCGCTGTACGCCCCCACCGCCAGTACGTCCAGTTCTTTTCTGTCCTTACAAAGGGCGTTGCTCCATGCGGGGATATAAAGGGAAGAAAAGTCCTTTTGAGTCAAAAGCCTTGTGGGGTAAGGGCAATCCTTTACTTCAAACACCGAAAGATCCGGCAGAAAATACTCTGCCATATAAAAGACCCTCTGTCCCCATAAGCGAAGCGCCTGGTCCAGCTCCCAAAGAGCGGGGGTCTCGAAACAATGCGCTGGAGAATATTTTTTCAAATATTCCGTCACCGGCCCTTCCATCTCCTCGGACACCGACGCCACCACATTGTTTCCATAGGATGTGAGATCGCAAAAAAACGGAAGCTTCAAGTAACGTCTGGCGCTTGGATTTTCTTTGGAACGCACCACCTTGGGCTCCGATAAAAGAAAATCTGACGGGGCGCATCCACTGTCAAAGGCGGATTGGCGCAAAGCGGTTTCCCATATGATTTTTTGATTCATGTCATTTCCTTTCTGCAACATTACGATTGCGCTTCCTTCGGTTCCGGTACCGAGCCTTTCTTTTTCTTTCTTTCCTCTTTGAAGAGAGAAAGCAGCTGTTTACAGGCCAAAGCGTTCCAATAAGCGGAAAGGGCAAAAGACAAAATACTTTCCTGAAACGCCTCGTCGTCTTGGATTTGGGACATAGTTTCACCGGCTTTTTTCCTTTCCCGATCAAATGCCTCCAAAAACCGTTCATAAAACTTCTCGGTATCGCTTTTGGCCCCTTGGGAATCCAAAAACAGGGATACTTCCCCCACCGACAGGATCTGCTTTAAAACGCAAACCGCGGTCAATGCGGCAATATGCTCTTTCTGATACCGTTTTCCCACCGTGCGGGGAACGACTCCCGCTTTGATGTAATTGTTGATCATCGCCCCGGTCAGCCGGTCCTTTTCTTCCTCAAAAGGAAGCCTTCCGGAAAGGTAGGTCAAAAGCTGATCCTTATAAATTTCCAAATCGGGAAGTTGGTCCCAGCTTTTTAACGTATGCTCTCCCATTTTTCCGCTTAACTGCCGAATGCCGTTTTTTTCTTTTTCCATACATTTCTGCCCCCTTTTTTGGATTATAACATAATTTTTAAAAAAGGGATACAATTATTTTAAAAAATTACGTTGACAGATTAAAAATCCCATCATATAATATTTAATATTATATGATGTCATCTTTTGGTTTTATTTTGTTTTCAGGAGGGAACTATGAAACGGATTGCCATATTTGGAGATTCCATTGGAAAAGGGGTCGTTTTTGATGAAAATTGCGGAAAATATGTTTGCAGTCCGGATTCTTTCGCCCGACTTTTGGAAAAAGATACCGCGCTGGACAATTTTTCCCGGTTTGGCAATACGGTGACTCGGGGAGAAAAGCTGGTATCGCAAAAGAAGGATGTGTTAAAGGAGTACGATCTGGTGTTGTTGGAATATGGAGGAAATGACTGCGATTTTGACTGGGGCGCGGTATCCGAGGATCCAAAGCGGGACCATCAATGCAAAACGCCTCTTGCCGTATTTACCGATACCTATCGAAGAATGATCGAAACGATCCGGGAATTTGGCGGCCGGCCGGCGCTTTTGACGCTCCCTCCCATTCATTCTCTGCGGTACTTTGACTGGATCAAAAAGGGAAAGGATGAAAGAAATATCTTATCCTTTCTCGGGGAAAAGGAGCGGATCGCCCGTTGGCAGGAGATGTATAACGACGCCCTTTATCGGATCGCCGCTTTTTGCCGGGTTCCGGTATTGGATATCCGGACTCCCTTTTTGTCCAAGCGAGATTTTAAAGACTATCTTTGTTTAGACGGGATCCATCCCAACCAAAAAGGCCAAATGCTAATCTACCAAAGTCTGTTAACGGAAAGCAAGGCCCTTCTCCCTTGACAAAAAGTTTTTCCCTTCCTATAATGGTTGCGTGGAGGGAAGAAAATGAAAAAATATCTGCTGCTGTTGCTTTTGCCCTTAACGCTGCTGCTTCTTAGCTGCGGGGGAGCCAATTTGGATCCCGCTTTCGATAAGACCGAATTGGAAGAATCTGCGCAAGCCGCCATTACCTTGGGGGAATCCGGCGATTACCAATCGTTTCGGGCGCTTTTCTCCGAAGAGGTCCAGGAAAAGATGGACGAGACTTTTCCGTTGGAAACGTTTCAAAACGACTATCTGACTTTAGTGGAAAGCAAAGGCGCTTTTAAAAAATTCAGCACCACCCTTTTGGTGGGAAAGGAAGACGAAGAGACGGGGGAAAGCTTCGCCTATGTGATCCAAACCGTCCGTTACGACGACGGAAAGCTCAAATATACCCTTTGCTACAACACCGATATGGAATTGACCGAATATTACGTAAAATAAAGGCTGCCCTAAAGGCAGCCTTTATTTTTACTCTACCGGATACAAAACACTTTGATCTCCTGCTAAAGAAGGCGCAAATCCCCGATCGAATCCTTCGTCGGAATAGACGAGCTGTTCCAAATCGATCCGGTATAGGTTGTTTTCGTTGTCGGTGACCAAAAAGTAAAAAGTATAAGTCTCGCCGGAAAGGATGGGGATTTTGACGGAAAAGTTCTGGGTCAAGGAAACGGTGCTTTCCGGACTGTAGGAAAAAATGCCCCAGGCGGGCGCTACCGAGGAATCCCCGCTTCCGTAAGTCACAAGCCCGTTTAAAACGGTATCCCCTTTTTTGGAAAACTCCATGCTCTGGTAATCCACGGTAAACAGGGTACGGGTTTCCCTGCTGTTTTTCATCTCTAAGCGCATTTCACCTGAAACCGGATAAAAATAGCTTCCGTCGTCATAAAGAAAGCTGTTGGAGATACTATGCTCAAAATCGGCGGAGAAATCCAGATCCACCGGCTTTAACGGGGAATAGCTGAAGCTGCAACTAAGATAGCCGTTTCCCGTCAAGCCAAACGGAATGGAAGAAATGGATAAATTCACAGGGGTCCGCGTCGTCGTCCCGTTTTGGGAGAGCACCAGTGTCGCGTCTAAGGCTTCGTCCTTCGGGTATCGAAAATAATCGAGAGAAGCGGTAAAGGCGTAGCTGGAATCTAAAGTAAGAGGGATCACCTCTTCCTCCTCTCCCCGAATGACCAACTGCGCTTCCATCCCCTCCACATAGCTTTTGACTTCCATGGACACATCCAGATAAGCTTCCTTTGAGCTGATGACCCGATATTCCATCTTCACATCCGAAAGAGGGCTTTCCTGTTCGATCAGCGCCTCTTCGATCCGCAAGGGGATCCGGTTGACCTCGTAGCTTAAATTGTTGGTGTTGTTGTTTAAGGTATCTACCCGCATCTCCAGATTTTCAAACCGGCTGCTCACCGTTTTCCAAACAAAAACCAAAAGGAGCGCTCCGGCAACCGACCAGAAGACCACGGCTTTTTTGCTGATCTTCTTTTTTACGGTATGTGCCGCCACGATCTGGTTGATGGCGGAAAGCTGTTTTTCCGAGAAGGAATCAGGAAATTCTACCGTAGGATTTTGGGATTTTGTTTCTTTTTCCTCTTTGGTTTCCTCTTCCGCAGGAGCTGTCTCTACGCCGAGAAGATCGTTGATGGAGATTTGAAACAGTGTCGCCAGCTCTACGATCTTGGAAACCTCGGGCAGGGCGACCCCCGATTCCCATTTACTCACCGCCTGTCTCGATACGTTGAGCTTTTCCGCTAACTCCTCCTGGGACAGCCCTTTTTCTTTTCGGAGGGATTGAAGCTTTTCTCCCAAATTCATAAAGTGCCTCCTTCGTTTTCCATAAATGATAGGGTGACTCCCCGATGGAAAAAGGATACCAAAAGAGAAAAGAAAACGCCACCAACCGGCGTTTTCTTTTTGTCAACTCTTGGTTGCACCCTCGGTGTTACGGGGTTTTTCTCCCCTTTTTTCGAAAATTTTTCGGATGGCATAAACCGAAACAAAAGCCACCAAAAGACCTAAAACCACTCCCGCCAACACGTCGGTAGGATAGTGAACATAAAGATACAGACGGGAAAAGGCAATCAGACATGCCAAAACAAGCCCCGGGATCCAAAACCGCTTTCCCATTCCGGAGAAGAAAAGCACCCCCGCTCCCACAAAAGAAGAGAAGGTATGGCCGGAAGGAAAGGAAAAATCAGAAGGAGCGTCGATCAAAAGCAAAAACTCCCGCAGGGCAAAGGGACGGATCCGCGCAATGAGCGGTTTTAGCGTCACATTCCCGATCAACAGGCAGAGGATCAGCCCAAGTCCCATCGCTAACCCCACTTTCCTCGTTTTTGGAAAGCAGATCAAAAGCAGCGCCAAAACGATCCAGATCCAACCGCTGTTTCCCAAAAAGGAGATCCTTGTCATCCAAAAGTCCATCCACGGGCTTCTTAGCTGCTGGATGCCGTCCAAGATCCCAAATTCCAAACCGATCATATCCGATTATCCAAACAAGGTCGCCGCGCCGTAGCTGATGACGGAAACGATGACTCCGGCGATCACTACGCCCAAGGCAATGGCGGGAAACGCCGATTTCATCCGAAGATCCATCATAGCCGCCACCAAAGCGCCGGTCCATGCACCGGTCCCCGGAAGAGGGATCGCCACCAAAATAGTGAGCCCAATCAACTCATACCGATGGATCAGCTCCGATTTAGATTCCGCCCGCTTTTCCAGCTTTTCCACAAAAGCGGAAAGCCGCTTGCTTTTTTTCTTCAAAAAAGCGAACACCTTTCGGACAAACAAAATCAAAAAAGGCACCGGGATCAGATTTCCCACTACCCCGGCAAGAAATGCGGGCCAAAAGGGCAGGCCGTTGGCCATACCGATGGGAATCGCTCCTCGAAGCTCGATCACCGGTACCATGGCCACCGCAGCAGTCAGTAAAAGGGCTTTTATCAGCATATGTTTTCGTCCTTTTTGGAATCAGCCGATCAGATCCTCTAAAAGCTTCTGATACAGCGTATCCGCCTTTCGATAAAAATTTTTCGCGATCCGCTCGCTTTGCTCCTTATCCGGAGCGAAAAAGGAAAGGGAAAGATAGGTCAGCGCCCCTTCATGGAGCGTTCCCACCACATGGAATCCGTTTTGATGGGGGACGATCTCCACCTTGATCTCGTTATCCCGGCGCTTTTTCTCCAAATAAGCGTACCCCGCCCGGAGGACTTTATCCCGCAGGGAAAGAGGGATCGCCTCTTTCAGGTTGACTGCGGTCTCTGCGCCGAGAGCGCTCAGAGTCAGTGCATCCTCTTTGTCCACGGTCAAATGGCCGGTAGAGATCAGCTCCGAAAGGGCAGTCACCAAGGTAAAGTAATCCACCGATCCTTCCCGTGAGAAGATCTCGAGGATCTCCTCCTGCTTTAAAGGGCATCCGAGCCCTTTCATCAGCAGGCAGACCAAGATCCTTACCCGGTATCCTTCCTTTAAGCTTCCCGGTGCCAAGCCTGCAATACGTTCTTCTTCCAATATTCTCCCATCCTTTCTTTTTGTTGCCTCAAAACCGCCGCACTTGGATGTCTTACGGTTTTTGGCAACCGACGTTTTGGTTTTGCGCTGTCGTAAGATATGGATCTGGGTCCGTTTTGCTGTTTCCTTATGGAACCGGTATTCAATGATTTTAGTTTAACATAGGAAACCGCTTTTTTCAACCTCTTTCTTTGACGGCCGGCAAGGGGAAGATATCTGATATGCGGAAAGCGGATTTGGATTGCTTTTTTTCCAGGGATATGGTACAATAAAGGTGCCGGTTGATTGGATTCGGTAAAAAGCAGCGAACGGAGGGCCTGAAATGAACGAAAGCATTAAAGAGATATCCATGCGGTTAAAGGAACTACGAGAGATTTTAGAGGTTCCCGTTTCGGAGATGGCGGCTTTGACCGGGGAAACAGAGAAAAGCTATCTGGAAAAAGAAAACGGGGATTCGGACTTTTCCATTACTTTTCTGAAAAAGTGCGCCGACCGGCTGGGGATCGATGTTATTGAGCTGTTAAGCGGTTCACAGCCCAATTTGAAATCCTATTGTGTGGTCCGCAAGGGCACCGGCTTGAAAGTGACCCGAAGAAAAGACCTTCGGTATGAACATTTGGCATATAAGTTTATCGGAAAGAAGTTTGAGCCTTATCTGGTGACGGCTCCTTATTACCCCGAACAGCAGGACGCGCCGGTAGAAATGAACAGCCACGACGGACATGAATTTGACTACATTCTTTCCGGAACGCTTCGGGTGTTTTTCGAAAATAAGGAAAAGATCCTTTCTGCGGGGGATGCCATCTATTTTGATTCCGCCAAACCTCATGGCATGTACGCCATCGGCGGGGAAGAATGCAGATTTTTAACGATTTTGGTCAAGTAACTCTTTACAAAACGGAAAAGTTGTGTTATAATCCTTCCGTTGCGAAAAAAACGAGGGCCTTGCCCTCGAAGCTGCTGGTATGGCTCAGTTGGTAGAGCAGCGCATTCGTAATGCGCAGGTCGTCGGTTCGAGTCCGACTACCAGCTCCAGGCGGGGCTTGGCATCGATTGATGTTCAAGCCCTCTCTTGTTTTCGCGCAAGGCGCCTGCTATCGCGCTTTTAAGCTTACGGTTGGCGTTTTTCGGGTTTTCTTTGCCCGTGAAAAAAGGGTGTTACCGTTTTATTTTGGCACATCGGCGGCGGTTTTATCCTTTGGCGTCGCCTTGTCTGTGGTAGCGAATGTGGTGATGAATTCCGGAGAAGCGTTTGTGCGGGTGCTGGCTGATCTTTCGGGGAAAAATTTCGGAAACCTGAAGATCGCGTTTGATGTATTTTGCGTAGCGGCGGCGGTAGTGCTCTCTATTTTGTTTTTTGATTTCCGGATCGAGGGCACCAGAGAAGGTACCATATTTGCCGCTTTGTTTACCGGGCTGTTTGTCCGGGTATTTTTGCGGTGGATCAGAAAACCGGTGGAAAAGCGTTTGGTGGGCTGATCTTTTTGCCGATTGTGACAGATCCAAAAACGCCGGGGCATATGCCCCGGCGTTTTTCATTTCCGGTTTATCCGGTAATAGCTGCTTGCCGCTTGGAGACAGTCTTTCAGGCTTCCGGTAACGATGGCGTTGGCGGCGCACCCCAGCATCAAATTGACGGGGAGGGAAAAATCCTCTACCGAAAAACCGTCTTCGTCCTTTTCACCGAGCTTTTGGCGGAGCGTCCGGCTGTCGGAAAGATAAAGGAAGACATCCTTCCCTTTGGCAAATGCGTATCCGATCTCAAAAGCGGTGCCGCTGTCGGGTTCCTTTCCCCGAAACGCGTTGACGTTGGCGACGATACCGTCGGCACGGTCGATCATAGAAAGGTTTCCCAAAAAGATGGGGGATGCCTCACAAAACTCGTTATCCAAAGGATATAATCCCTCAAAGCCGTACTCCCGGCAAAGGGTTTTCATATCTTCTCCCCGTTTTTTTGCGTCCTCGGCAAAGACGTCGAATCCGGCCAGATAGAGCTTCACGCCGTTTCCTCCTTATTCTCCCGCACCAGCTTTTTCATCCAGTTAAAGCTGTTGATTTTCACGACCGCCACAAAGCATTTTAAGATCTGGTCGCATTTCAGACAGGAGAACACTACCCATGCCGGCGCGTTGAGCATCGAAGCGATCACCGCCGAAGGGATCACGACGAACAGTACAAAAATGGTGTCGTTTTTAAAGACAAAGGATGTGTCGCCTCCTGCTTTCACCAGACCTCCAAGGCAGGTCGCCTGGTAGGAGCGGCCAAGATTGGAGATGATCAAAACCGTCATAAACTGTCTGCCGACGGCCCTGGCGCCGTCGCTGATATCATACAATGAGAGGAAGGGGTCTTTGATCAGGAAAATGATGCCGCTGGAAACGACGCCCACCAGCAAAAAGATGATCTGGGTGGTTTTGGCGTATTCCTTCATCTTTTCAAATTGACCGGCTCCCACCGTTTTTCCGGTAATGATGCCGACGGCAGCGGACAGACCGAATACCCAAAGGGTAATGAGGTTATCCAACATGTTGGTGGTGCTGGCGGCAGTAATGGCTTCGGCGCTCAAGCGGCCCATAATGGCGCTGTTGGCTAACATATTGACCGCCCAGATCATATTTCCGCCTACCACCGGCAGTCCGTATTTGAAGAAATCCTTTACTAAGAGACGGTCGCTCAAAGTGAGCATTTCCTTGATGGTCATTTTCAGCTTCTGATCCACTCTCGTCACATACAAAAGGATTGCCAGTGCTTCGATGATCCGGGAGATCAGCGTCGCCAAACCGGCGCCAGCCACTCCCATAGCGGGAAAGCCCAGATGTCCGAAAATCAGCACCCAGTTTAAGAAGACGTTGGTGCATAAAGTCACCAGGGCGATATACATACCGACCTTCGCGTTTTCCACAGCCCGCATCGACGAGACCAGAAGCTGGGAAATGCAAAAGAAGATATAAGATAAAGCGACGTAGTTTAAATAAGAAACACCCTCTTGGATCACCTTGGTGTCCGGGGTCAGAAGGGAAAGGGTAAAAGCGGGGAAGAGCCGGACAAATACCGTAAGGATCAAGCCTACGACCACCGCGAGACGAAGACCTACCGCCGCGATCTTTTTGACGCTCAAAACATCTTTATTGCCCCAGTACTGCGCCGCCATAATGAGCATCGCAGCGTCAATGGCACCCACGAAAAGCTGGAGCACCGTTTGGATCTGGTTGCCCATATATACGCCGGAAATGGCGTAGTCTCCCAGAGAACCGATCATCAGGTTATCCGCAAAGTTGACCAAAAAGGTAATGAGACTTTGCAAAGAGATGGGGATCGCCAATCGGATCATATCCCGATAAAAAGAGCGGTCCTTTGTGAATAAGGCCATTTTGTCACCGCCTTCTATGTTTTTACACTTTATTATAATACGCCTTTTAGCAGGAAGCAATAGAAGAAACAGAGAAGAAGCGCCGGGATTTTTGTTGACATTTTGTAAATTCACCGTAACGTATATTGCCGTTGCATCGATACAATGATAAAATGAAGGGCACAGTGTTTTTTCAAAGGCGGCAATGTCAGAAAAAGGCGCGTCGGTGCGTTTGAAAAAACCGAAAGGAGAAAGGGTATGTTTGCGAAGTTTAGTGTAAAAAAGCCGCTGACGGTTTTTGTGGCGGCGGTTTTGATCATCGTGCTGGGCGTGGTGTCGTTTTCCAATATGACGCCGGATCTGCTGCCCAATATGGATTTTCCCTATATGATCGTGGTAACTACTTATCCCGGCGCCTCTCCTGAAGAGGTGGAAGAGGAGGTTACAAAGCCGGTGGAACAGGCGGTCGCGACTTTGGATCATTTCCAGGCGGTGACATCCACCTCTGCATCCAACTATTCGATGGTCATGTTAGAGCTTACCGAGGACGCGGATATGGATGCCATGACCGTTGAAGTGCGGGAGAAGTTAGACCAGATCGCCGGGGAATGGGATGATATGGTAGGAAATCCCAGCATTATGAAGATCAACCCCAATATCCTTCCGGTGATGGTGGCGGCGGTAGACCAGGAAGGCA
>CALWZB010000098.1 GCA_944385915.1 uncultured Clostridia bacterium
GGAGTGGGGACCGATACTTAAGCACAAACAGAAGGTATCCCAGATCAGCGTGGTGGAGGAGTTTGACCGGGCCAAGCGGCGGATGTATAAGCGCTATGAGCGGGCAGAATTTCTCAACAAGGAGCCCTCGAAAAAGGATCCGAGCTATGCGGAATACTACCAGTGGCTGGATCGGGCGGTCAGGGCAAGGGATGACTACTTGGCCGGGAAACTGTCGGCAGAGGATGCACTGAAGATTATCCAAACGCCGTAATCACAGCTTGACATAATGACAGATTGGCGTGGGGAACTTTTGTGTATGGGCAACTCAGAACAGAGCAGGGATGATCTGCAATTGTATATCTCTGAATGCCTGAAGGAGGAACTGCCGATAGTGACGATTCAGCCGGGCGCGGTTCAAAATGCAATTACTTTTTCAGAAATTTAAATAGTTTTTGATAGTCCTCAAAAGCGGCGGACAGCATGTTTTCCAGTTGTTCCGCATTTTCACAGGAAGACGCATCATATTCACCGATGGTCATATGTTGCCCGGCAGAAAGCCGTCGCGGTTTTTTGAAATGGAAAGCATTAAGGCGGTAGTGCCAGTTTTCATCATACACAACAGCGTCCCTAATGTTCTTCGGTGTTCCCGGTTGCCCATTGTCCGGTTTCAATGCTAACTTCAATGCAATAGGAAATTCATATCTCTGAACCGCATCGCTCCATTTTGCCTCAATTTGTAAATATAGTTGGCATCGAACCCCGCAGAGCGTCAGGCAATCGTCATTGCCACCAACCCAAAGCCCATAAAAACCTCCAGCAGGATTCGCGACATAGCCATATCCCATCCATGCGTTTCTTGTTGAAGAAAAATCACTGGCTTGCAGGGCATCATAGAAACCATAAATCTGCATTGGCACCACTGTCCATTGCGGAAACAGTTATTGTGCCCATCGGCGACGAACTACTCTCAGTACAAGATATATAAGAACCCCACAACCCAATTCCGGTTGTCACATATGTGGAATAGGTATTTTTGACAGCAGATGACGAATAACTATAGGTAGTATTCTTGCTACCCATATGAATTGTGACTCCTTCACTATAATTTGCCCATCGAGTAGAACTATCAACTAAGAAAGAGTCGATAGAATCCGCATACGCAGTAATCCCCAATGTGCTACTCAACATAAATAACACAAGAATATCGAAAGTAAATGTAAAATCCTTTGTTTACGCATATAAACACATCCTTTCATCAGCCACCATAAGCCAAAGCGGTATCTCGAACATATTCCTCAAGTTTATCGCAACTAATTAAGTAGGATCTGTTTGCAAGATTCCACAATTCTGTAGAATTATCCATTGTACGAGTCTTTAACACATATAATGCGTCAGCAAATTCAGTCATATCAATTCTGTCAGGATCAAGCATTATTTCTTCGTCAATGTACGCATCTACCGCATCTGTATCAGCAACGGCAATCGTTGATAATGAAGCAATTTGCTTTTCTGTCAAATCTAAATATTCAGCAAGATTGTGTGCTTCCGACACATCTGAGAAGAAGTCGATTGACAAATAGAAATCACCCACCCGTTCTAAGAAAAGGTCTTTTGGTGCACTAATCCAACAGTCCACATATTCAGCTAATTCCAGCACATCATTCTCTTGATCTTCAGCCACATAACAGAATATCAAATATGACGCTCCCTCAGTAATAATCGGAAGACCTTCTCCATATTTGTCCATATTATAGCCTACACCAATCGTTACGATATCACCTTCTTGGAAAGAACCAGAGCGACAAGCCAGAACCTCCGATACGTCTACATCAAAAATCGTTATGCTATCAGACACATCGGTATCCATATACTCATAATTAACATTTGCTTGGCGGACATTCGTCGCTACTCCTGTAATGATCACAGTGTTTTTTGTATAAGCCATATCTTCGGTAAAGGTAGCCCATTCATAATGGGAGTACTTGATTGGATCTGCGTCATCGGCAATGGTTACCTCAACATTAGGAGACTTGTAGAGTGATGTGTTATCAGAAATCTTAGGAGACTGACACCCTGTCAACAAAACTGAACACAGAACGAAGAGTATTGTTATAATAATGGTTTTTAGTTTCATAAAAATTCTCTTTTCAAAGTAAATAAAAATGCGCATAAACTGGTGTTAAATGTCCAGTCTATGCACTCTGCTAAATTGCTTTTATTCTACTCCTCCATATTGAGAAATAATAGCAAATAGAGTTTACATAGCTGGGAAAAAACACCTTTGCCATGACAAACACCCTACTATCGCTCAATACTAATCTCGCTCAAATTATACACCAAATCTGCACAAAATTCAATGAATAAATATTAAATTAATTGTAAACACTTCCGATCCCCTTGTTATGTATACCAAGTTCGGCCAATAATTCGTGCCTATGAAAATGCAATAATCATGATGGTTAATCAAGTGGCTTATACTCTGTTACGGTTCTTAAATACGTTTCGGGATCGCCGTTCAAAATAAGGTCTGCATATTCCAAAGGTGCATTATAAATCAGATAGTCAAGTTCTGACCTTTCATACATATTACGGGCAACTTCATTCTCAACGGCAATGGTATCAATCGCAATCATACTGCCATCGTTGAATTTCAGTTCCACACAGCAGTTTTCCATATTATAGGCACAAGATATTAAAGTTTTCATGGTATGTCCTCCATAATTCGTATTATTAAAAGAAAATCCCGTCTGACTTCCTGTTAGAAATCAGACGGGATTTGTCCGTATGCACCCCGGAAACCGTCAGCTAACAGTTGATAAGTAAATTAGTTCCTTATCACTGTTAAGCCTTCGTTTACAAGGCTTTTCCGGTTTGAGTCAAGAGCATTTCCCAAAGATCAGGCAAAATACCTCTTTGCCGCGCGCGGCAGCTTGTTTCTATTAGAAATCCCGGATAGAAACAAGTAGAAAATATAAAGAAAACCCGAATGCTTTTGCATCCGGGTTTTTGGTTGCGGGGACAGGACTTGAACCTGCGACCTCCGGGTTATGAGCCCGACGAGCTACCAACTGCTCTACCCCGCGGCGTCTGGTACCTCTAGAGTATACCACGTTTTTTCTTTTGTGTCAAGACTTTTTTCGAAAAATCTTTCCCATGCGCTCCTGCTGCAAAACCGAAAACACTACTCCTCTTTGGCGTGCTTTTGGAGCGCCCGAAAGCTTTCCTCACTGATCACATGCTCAATGCGGCAGGCATCCTCCGCCGCGACCTTAGGATCTACACCAAGTCGGGCAAGAAGATCGGACAATAACGTATGCCGCTCGTAGATCCGCTCGGCGATCTCCCGCCCCGCTTCCGTCAGGGTAATATGCCCCTTTCCATCTACCGCTACCAACCCTTCGGCGCGAAGCTTTTTCATAGCGATACTGACGCTGGGCTTGGTAAAGGAAAGCTCGTTGACAATGTCGATGGACCGGACAAACTCCATCCGATTTTGCAGCACCAATATGGTTTCCAGATAATTCTCCGCCGATTCCTGAATTTTCATATCCGCCCTCCTTTCTGATCCTTTTCTATTGTAACACAATCAAATCCATTATGCAATTTTGAATTCAAAAAAACAAAAAATTGCAGATTTTGCAGGATTTTTAAAAAATGAATCGATTCATTTCCAAAAAAGAGGTAAATTTTAAAAAAACAGCCTATAAAAAGAATAAATTCATATTTTATCCTGCAAAAAATCAATAAAAACTCTTGACGTCTTTCTCCTTTTCCTTTATAATAGAAGCAATAGACAATTTCTTTGCGGAGCTTCGACTCACAGGATATGGAGGGAGTACTTATGGCTGACATCAACATCAGTAAACGGACCAATCTGTTAGAGCAGGATCCTTACGAATACGAGTTACATAATGTAGAGAGTCCGGAACTGTTCCGGGATATGTTCCCGTATACCGAGGTCCCGAAAATCGCGTTTAACTATCGCCGGGTGCCGGAAAATATGCCGGAGGATGTTTATATTACCGATACCACCTTCCGCGACGGCCAGCAGGCAAGAGCCCCTTACACCACTAAGCAGATGGTGGATATTTACAAGATGCTGCACCGTCTCAGCGGAAAAAACGGCATTGTACGGCAAACCGAGTTTTTTGTTTACTCAAAAAAAGACCGGGACGCGTTAGAGCAGTGTATGGATTTGGGATACGAATTCCCGGAGATCACTACCTGGATCCGGGCGTCCAAATCCGATTTCCAGTTGGTAAAGGATCTGGGTATTAAGGAAACCGGCATTTTGGTAAGCTGTTCTGATTACCATATCTATAAAAAGATGAACCTTACCCGAAAGGAAGCGATGGAGCAATACTTAGGGGTGGTTTACGATGCCCTTTCCGCCGGACTTCGTCCCCGCTGCCACTTCGAGGACATTACCCGCGCCGATTTTTACGGTTTTGTGGTCCCCTTTGCCAGCGCGCTGATGAAGCTTTCCAAGGAGTTCGGGATTCCCATTAAGATCCGGGCATGTGACACCATGGGCTACGGCGTACCCTTCCCTGGTGTCGCCCTTCCCCGAAGCGTATCCGGCATCATTTACGGTCTTCAGCACTATTCCGGCGTTCCCTGTGAAATGTTAGAGTGGCATGGCCACAACGATTTTTATAAAGGCGTTGTCAACGCTACCACGGCATGGATGTACGGCGCCCAGGCGGTCAACTGCTCGTTACTGGGAATCGGCGAGCGCACCGGAAACGTGCCTTTGGAGGCCATGGTGTTTGAGTACGCGTCGTTAAAGGGCACCTTTAACGGTATGAATCCCGAAGTCATTACCGAAATCGCTGACTATATCGTCAACGAGACCGGTTACGACCTTTCTCCTATGACCCCCTTTGTAGGCAAACATTTCAACCTGACCCGCGCGGGGATCCATGCGGACGGTCTTTTGAAGGATCAGGAGATCTACAACATCTTTGACACCGAAAAGATCTTGAACCGTCCCGCAATGGTAGCGGTAAGCAACCTCTCGGGTTTGGCGGGAATTGCTTACTGGGTCAATACCTACTATCGTCTTCCCGACGACATGAAAGTAAACAAGCGGGATGAATTCATCGTCAAGATGAAGGAATGGATCGACGAGCAATACGACGAAGGCCGCCAGACGGTCATCGGTGACGAGGAGTTGGAAGAGCTCTTAGACGTATACGCCCCCGATTTTGTCCAAAAATTAAAACAGATGGGCAAACGGTAAAAGAAAAAAGTCCGAAGGAAAATCCTTCGGACTTTTTTTATGGCCGGTCGATCTTTAACGGCAGCGTCCCTTTGTGTTCCATACGCCTTAGTCCTTGACCACTTCGTGGTGATGCTCGGCATAAAACTGGTCATAATCGGCGAGCATTTCCTTTAACAGATTAGGGGTATCCAGGCCGTAAGGACAGTGATTCTTACAATGATCACAGTGGATGCAGTCGTCGATCTTATGCATTTCGGCGTAATATTCCTCGGTCACATACCGCTGGTAGGGGGAGCGGCGAAGGAGCATCGCCATCCGGGCAGCCTGGGGAATATCGATATGGGCGGGACAGGGCAGGCAGTAACCGCAGCTCCGGCAGAAGTTTCCGGTCAGCTCCGCTTTGTCCTTAGCGATCCGGGCCTTGATCTCCTCGGTTTCCACCGCTTCCTCTTTCGCAAGGGAAAGCCACTGATCCAGCTCCCATTCATGCTGGATCCCCCAGATGGGCACTACGTTGTCGTACTGCTCCATAAAATAATGGCAGGCGGGCGCGTAATCCAGCATACCGCCGCAAAGACCTTTCATAGCGATAAAGCCGATATCCGCTTCCTTACACCGTTTCACCAGATCGATTTCCTTTTCGTCCGCCAGATAGCTGAAGGGGAACTGGACCGTTTCAAAATTTCCGCTCTCTACCGCCTGCAAGGCTACGGCGATCCGGTGATTGGTGATGCCGATATGGCGGATGTACCCTTTCTCTTTCGCGGCAAGGGCGGCGGCGTAAGCGCCGTTTTCGTCGGAGGGATCCGGCAAAACCGCGGGATTATGGAACTGGAAAATATCGATGTAATCGGTTTTTAACATCCGTAAGCTGTTTTCAATATGTTTGGTCACCGTCTCCCGGTCGGAGGCGCCGCTTTTAGTGGCAATGATGATGTTGTGGCGCACATCGGAAAGGGCGTTTCCGATCTTTTCCTCGCTATCGGTGTAGGCGTTTGCTGTATCATAAAAGGTGATACCGGCGTCGTAAGCCTTCCGAAGGATCTTAACTGCTTCTTCCATGGGGGTGCGCTGTAACGGCAAAACGCCGAACGCGGGCTTGGAAGCCATCAAACCGGTTCTTCCCAAACGGACTTTTTTCATATTTCTCTTCCTTTCTTTTCCGACGTGCCGCCGGAACTGTTTTCCATGCTGCATAAAATGCCGGTTTTTTCTATTATACCGCTTATAGTGCACTCCAAGTCAACCGTTTTTAGCGAAAAATAGAAAATTATTTTCTTTTTTTGCGGCTTTCCGTCTTTTGGAGCAGCGGCCGCAGCAGGGTGGATAAAACCGGTGCGATCAGCAAAATGCCGCCGATCTCCGCAAGGGAAGACAAAGGAAGAGGGATGGTCATAAACACAGCCGACAGGGGAGGATAGTATACTGACGCCAATAAAATGCTCAAAGAAAGCAAAACCGCCCCGATGAGTTTGAAATTGTTGAACAAAGGGATCCGGTATAAGGGAAGCGTCTCGCTTTTGCATTCAAAGACATGGATCAGCTGGCTTCCCGCCAAAGTCAGCAAAGCGGCGGTCCGGGCGATCTCCAGATCGTAACGGGTTAAGAAAAAGCTGAAAGCAAAGATGGTGGATAGTCCGATCAGCGCGCCGCGAAACAGTATAGTGGTAGCTAACCCTCCCGAAAAGATCCCGTCGGTCTTTCTTCGGGGAGGGATCCGCATCATCCCTTCACTTGACGGCTCCAGCCCCAGCGCAATGGCGGGAAGACCGTCCGTGATGAGATTGACCAGAAGAATGTGGATGGGAAGCAAGACGGTGGGAAGCCCCATAAGGATCCCCAAAAACATAGTCAATACTTCGCCGATGTTGCAGGAAAGAAGGTAGCGAATAAATTTCCGGATATTCTGGTAAATGGTCCTTCCCTCTTCTACCGCCGCAACCAGGGTGGTAAAACAGTCGTCGAGTAAAATCACCGCCGCCGCTTCCTTGGTCACGTCGGTGCCGGTAATGCCCATGCTGACGCCGATATCCGCTTCCTTTACCGCCGGCGCATCGTTGACGCCGTCACCGGTCATAGCGACGATATGGTTGTTTTTCTTCAGCGCCCGCACAATGGAAAGCTTGTGCCTGGGACTGACTCTGGCGAAGACGGTGGTCTCTTCCACCTTTTTTTGCAGCTCCTCTTCGCTTAAGCGGTCCAGATCATCCCCCGTTAAACAACGGTCGCCGTTTCGATAGATGGTCAGCGCCTTGCCTACGGCACAGGCGGTCAAGGGATGGTCTCCGGTGATCATAATGGTTTTGATCCCCGCTTTCCGGCAAAGGGAAACGGCGTTTTTCGCTTCTCTTCGCGGCGGGTCCAGCATAGCCGCCAGTCCCAAAAAGATGAGATTGCGTTCCGAATAATCGCTTCCATGAACAGGCCGGTACGCTAATCCCAGCACTCGAAGCCCCTCGGCGGAAAAATCCGATACCGCCTTTTCGATCTCCTCTTTGACTTTGGCGGTGAGGGGCACCGGCGTATCGGAAAGCAGGATCCCGGTGGCGTTTTTCAAAAGGATCTCGGCACTTCCCTTCACATATAAGAAGGTGCCGTCCGATTTGGTGACCGCTACCGACATTTGCTTGCGGTCGCTGTCAAAGGGGTTTTCGTGTACCAATATCCCCTTGGGGTCCTTGCTTTCTCCCCCTTTTTGAGCGCAGATCATCAGCGCGGCTTCGGTAGGATCGCCGATCACGGTGCCGTTTCGGATCCGGGTATTAGTACAGTATAAACAGGTCTCGAAAAACCGTTTTCCGCTTTCCGTCCGTCTGGGAGTGATCTGTTTTCCATCCAGGGTAAAGCGTCCTTCGGTCTCGTACCCGTTTCCGGAGACTTTGATCCGCTCGCCGGAAAGCCAGATCCCCCGCACCGTCATTTTATTTTCGGTAAGGGTCCCGGTTTTATCGGAACAGATGGTATCGGCGCATCCTAAGGTCTCTACAGCGTACAGCTTCCGGATCAGTGATTTTCGCTTCACCATCCGGCCCACTGCCAGCGCCAGCGAAATGGTCACAATGGCAGGAAGTCCCTCCGGAACCGCCGCTACAGCGAGACTCACTCCCATCATCAGCATATCCATTAACTTTTCGCCTCGAAGGACACCCAAAAGCGCCACCAGAAGACAGACGCCGCAGCAGCCAAAGGCGATGTATCTTCCTAACTCATCCAGCCGCCTTTGCAGCGGGGTGGGATCCTCTTCGATCTCTCCGATCATCTGCGCCAACGAACCCATCTGGCTTTTCATACCGGTGGCAATGACTACCCCTTCTCCCCGGCCGGCGGTAATGATAGTTCCGGCGTAAAGGATGTTGGGCTTATGAAGGCTGTTGTCCTCGCTGAAGGGAGCGCTGCGCTTTTCCACCGGCGTGGATTCTCCGGTGAGCATAGATTCGTCGGCGCTTAACGAAACGGCGGACAGCAAAGACAGATCGGCGGGGACCCGGTCTCCTGCTTCCAAAAAAAGATAATCCCCCACTACCAGATCTTCTCCCGGGATCTCGATTATGGCCCCGTCCCTTCGCACCTTGGCGAGAGGGGATGCCATTTTTTTGAGCGCCTCCAGCGTTTTTTCCGTCTTGTACTCTTGAAAAAAGCCCAAAAGACTGTTGAGCAAAACGATCACACCGATGGTCATGGCCTCGGAATATTCCCCCATAAAGACGGTGACCACAGTACTGATAAGCAAAATAAATGTCAAAAGATCTTTAAACTGGCAAAGAAAGATCCGAAAGGGCGAAACCTTTTTTCCTTCCTGGATCCGGTTTTTTCCTCCTTCTTTCAGCCTTCGCTCCGCTTCGGCGGTGGAAAGCCCTTTGACGATGGTATCCAATCTCCAGTCCCCCTTTTTCCTTTTTATCATTCATATTGTTTTCCCGGACAAAATATGATAGAATTCCGGTAAGGGGGGATATCCTTGAAAACCGTATTGATCACCGGAGCCTCCGGCGGGATCGGGGAGGCCGTGGCGATTGCTTTTTATACCGCGGGCTACCGGCTGGTGCTCCATAGCTTTTCCCACCCGGAGAGGGTCCATCTGCTCGCCGATCAGATGAATGCCAAACGAAGCGGCGCCGCTCTCGCCGTACAGGCGGATCTCCGAGACGAAAAGGAAATCGACCGTCTTTTTTTAAAAGCCTCCGCCTTTGGAGAGATCGGGGTTTTGATCAACAACGCGGGGACCTCTTTGCGCAAGCTTTTGACCGACACCACTGCGTCGGAATGGGACGATCTGTTCGCGCTCCATGTGCGGGCTCCCTTTTTGCTCAGCCAAAAGGTGATCCCTTCTATGGTCCGGGCAAGAGAAGGTTCCATCATCAATCTGTCTTCCATCTGGGGACAGGTGGGGGCTTCCTTCGAGGTAGCTTACTCCGCCGCCAAGGGAAGCCTTATCGCCTTTACCAAGGCTCTTGCCAAAGAGCTGGCGCCAAGCAACGTTCGGGTAAACTGCATAGCGCCGGGAATGATCGATACTCCCATGAACGCCCTCCTCTCCAAAGAGGAGATCCAGGCGATCCGGGAGGAGATCCCGCTCCAACGGCTGGGGGATGCCTACGAGGTGGCAAAAGGCGTCTTATTTTTAGCCAGCCCCGACGCCGCCTACATTACCGGCCAGATTTTGGGTATCAACGGCGGGATGGTTATATGACAGTCTGTATTATTTCGATAAAATATGACAAAAGATCCGGGCTTTTACGAAAATCCGGATCTTTTTTGTTCTACAGACATACGCTGCTGAGAGCAGAAATATATGTAAAGTATTTTTGCTTTACAAGCACTTTAATGAAGCTGCCAGTCGATCGGGTCGCCGTAACGGGACAAAAAATCGTTGGCGGCGGAAAAATGGCGGCATCCGAAAAAGCCATGAAACGCCGAAAGGGGACTGGGATGCGCCGCCGTCAGTACAAGGTGCTTGGGGTTGGTCACAAGCGCTTGCTTTTTGCGGGCGTTGTTGCCCCAAAGCAAAAACACCATGGGGTCCTCCCTTTGGTTCAAATAGGAGATCACCGTATCGGTAAAGATCTCCCATCCTTTCCCCTGATGGGAGTTGGCCTGTCCGCCGCGGACGGTCAAAACCGCGTTCAAAAGCAGCACCCCGTTTTTCGCCCACTCTTCCAGACAGCCATGAGATGGGGGGACAAATCCGATATCATCGGAAAGCTCTTGATAGATATTTTTCAGTGACGGAGGAATAGGAACTCCTTTTTTTACCGAAAAGGCAAGTCCATGTGCCTGTCCCGGTCCATGGTAAGGATCCTGACCGATGATGACCGCCTTCACTTTCTCATACGGGGTCCATTTCAGCGCGTTAAAAATATCATACATAGATGGGTACACCGGCCCCGACCGATATTCCTTTTTCAAAAACTCCCGAAGCGCCAGATAGTAAGGCTTTTCAAACTCCCCGGAAAGCACCTGATCCCAACTGTTTTCCAATCGTACCATGTCGTTTTGTTCCTTTCTTATTTTGTTCATTGTAACAAAAAAGGCAGGAAAAGTAAAGGGATGCTCCGTGACTATTTCTGGATATTTTGTCAAAATTTAGCGAAATATGTAACATATTGCCACTTTTGGTTTGACAACCTGTGTGGTACAATAAGAATACGTTTTCCGTATTTTTTATTACAGAGAAAGGAGGATCACCATGGCTTTTACCGAAAAAGAGTTGAAGCTGCGTTTTCAAGAGGATCCTCTTTTGATATTCTGCCTCGATACTCGCGGAAACATTCTCTGGGAAAATCAAAAAGCCAAAGAAGCCGCCGTTTCCTCCGATCTTTTTTCTTCGCTTCCAAAGGAAGTCTGCGCCCTTTTTCCGGTGATGGAAAAGCGAACCTTTTCTTATCTTTCCCCCGGCGGCAGCTTTTTTCGCTTTTTCCGGTTCCAGGCGGAAACCTCTCTTCTCTTCGGATTTTATGAACAGGACCCTTTCTCTTTCCGACAAAAGCCCCTGGACTTTACTTTTCTTTCCGCCGCTCAATCCCATGCGACGCGAAAGATCGACGACCTCATCTTTTTGTTAGACACCATCGAGGATGATGTCCTGGACGGAAAAAAAGATGTACACCAAAAGATTCAAAACGCAAAAAAAGACGCTCTATCTACGCTGAAGCTCATCGAAAATGTCTCCCGGATGGTGCAAAACGAAAACCGGGAAACACTGTATCCGGTAAGCGTTGAGATCAAACGGTATTTCGACCTGCTTTTATCCCACAGCGCCAGAATGCTTTTCGATTCCGGCATTCCCTTCCGGTTTCAGAATCTGCTTCCACAAAAAAATTATTTTCTCTATGACGACGTCGTTTGTTCCGCGTTGATGAATCTCTTTTCCCTTTCTTGCGGATACGCTTTGGAGAAAGGAAACGGAGAGATCCAATGCGAGACGGAAATGATAAACGGACAGCTTCGCATCACCTACCAGGATAATGTCACTCCCATTGACGTTTTTATGCAGCCTTTAGAGAAATACGGGCTTTCCTCTTTGCTGACGCCGGTCCTTTTGTCTCAATGCGCCGTTTTACACCGCGGCAGGACCCTTTTCACCGAAGATCAAAAGGGATATCGAGCAGTGATTTCCCTGTCGGTGGAAGAAAATACCGCCTTAGAGCTTGGAAATGAACCCCGTCGGGAAACCGGGCTCGCTTATGAAAAAGTGATTCGAAATGCGGATGTTCTCCTCTCCGACCTGACTCTCGATTGACAAAGTCCGAAATGTTTTCCATCAAAGAAAGGATACCTATGGATAGATTGCAAAATGAACATTTATCCCAAGCCTACCGCGCCCGGTTTTCATCCTCTCCCTTGGCGTTTTTCTCCGCGCCGGGACGGACCGAGCTTGCAGGAAATCATACCGACCACCAGCATGGCTGTGGTATCACCGCCGGGATCTCCCTTTCTGTAAACGGGGCTGTGGTGCTCAGAGAAGATCACACCGTCTCTATCTTCTCGGAGGGATACCCGCCCTTCACACTTTCCCTTTCGGAAACAGGATATCGAAAAGAGGAACGGGGAAGCTTTCCCGCGCTGGTTCGGGGTGTTCTCTCCTATTTTTTAAGAAAGGGCGTGCCCATCTCGGGTTTCAACGCCTATATTTCCTCTGATGTGCCCCCGGGAAGCGGGCTTTCCTGCTCTGCCGCATTGGAGGTGCTTTTAGGAAAGATCATCAACACCCTTTTTGCCCGTTCCTCGTTTTCCCCCGTGGAAATTGCAAAAGGGGGAAAATGGGCGGAAAACGAATATTTCGGAAAGTCCTCGGGACTTCAGGATCAGCTGGCGATCGCTTTGCAGACGTCATCCTATCTGGATTTTGAGGATGAGGAAAATCCCCGCTTCGAAACGGTCCCCTTTCCTCTCGCCGAAAACGGCTTTTCCCTTTGCATCATTAACTCCGGCGCGGATCATGCCGATTTGTCGGACGCTTACAGCGAGATCACCGGAGAGATGAAACAAGTCGCATCGTTTTTCTCTGAGGCTGTCCTTCGTTTTGTCCCGGAGGAAAAATTCCTTTCGAGCCTTCCTTTGCTCCGAAAGGAAGTGGGAGACCGGGCGGTACTCCGTGCGCTCCACTTTTTTGAGGAGCAAAAACGGGTGCAAAAACAAAAGCAGGCTTTGTTACAGGGGGACATTCCCGCCTTTTTGCGCCTCGCGAAGGAATCCGGCCATTCTTCGTACATGTATCTGCAAAACGTCTTGCCCCCCGACCATCATCCCGCCCATCAGGCGCTGGCGCTGACCTTAGCCCTCTGCGATCGGTTTTTAGAGGGAAAAGGCGCCTTCCGGGTCCATGGCGGCGGCTTTGCCGGTACCGCCCAGGCTTTTGTTCCCACCGACAGCCTTCCCTTATTTATTGAGCGGATGGATGGGGTTTTGGGGAAAGAAAGCTGCCTTCCCCTTTCCATCACAGCGTAAAAAGCATCGGATACCGATTTTTTAGACAGGAAAAAGACCTTTGGCGTTTGCCAAAGGTCTTTTCTTTATGCCGCCCGTTTTTAGCGTCAAAAGACAAAGGACTTTTTCTTATTCCTCCTCACAATATTCCAAAAGGTCTCCGGGCTGACATTCCAGCACCTCGCAAAGCTTTTGGAGGGTGGAAATCTTGATGGCTTTCGCCTTTCCGTTTTTTAAGATGGAAAGATTGGCCATGGTGATCCCCATCCGGTTGGAAAGCTCGGTCAGGCTCATCTTTCGCTTCGCCAGCATCACGTCGATACGGAAAATGATCTCTCCTTCCATACGCCCTCCTATATGGTCAAGTCGTTTTCTTCCTGAAGCCGCGCCGCTTTTTGAACCAATCGGGACAGCACCGAAAACACCACCGCCGCGGCAATTCCGGCAAACACCACCCCGAAGGAAGCGAGAAGGACGGAAGGGTGACTGAGCCCCAGTGCAAACAGCGCCACATTCCCCACAAAGAAAAATCCCGTATCCGCCAGCGCAAAGGCGGAGATCCGGTGAAATAGGCGCTCGTTTTGATGGGAAAACGCCTGATCCCGCCCCACATTGGAAGCGACTTTCCATAAAATGCCCAAAGCAGCGAAAACGGGGATCCCCGTCGCCCAAAGGAAAAGAAGCCATGGCCAAAACCGGTTAGAAAATTCCGGGTACAGTCCCCGCATCGCCACCGCGTAACAGGGAAGCACCGCCCCGTATCCTATCGCGCCGCAGATCAAAACGCCAATCAGCACGCCATGAAGCCATCGTCCCAGTCGTTTTTGTTCCATATTTAACACCTCCTGTTTTCAGGATATCATAAACAATATTGAAAGTCAACATGTTTTTATTGTGTTACAATAAATTTTACCGTTTTCTTTGGTGTAAAACGTCTTTTTAGTTCCCAAAATCTCCCTTTCAACACCAGAATGAAAAGATCTCCAGATCAAAAATTGTTCTATATAGCCTAATATAATAAACTTTATTTTATAAAATTATTTGTTTTGTAAAAGAAAGTATTTACAAGCTATTTGTTTTGTTGTATAATGATATTGTTAGTTCATTGTCTTGAAACAAGAAAGGAGAAAAATATGAAACGAGCCCTTTCTTTTCTGCTGCTTTTCGTCCTGCTCGTCCCTCTGTTTTCCTGCGGGGAAAAGGAAGAGATTAGGCGGGTCTATTCCTATCAGGACCGCGGATACGATACCTTTGAAGCGACCCTTGAATTTGCCGACGAGATCGTCATTGCCACTTATGAAGGCGTCGATGAATACGAGACCTACCGGGAGCTCTTTTTTACCGTGACCGACGTGATCAAGGGATGGGAGGAAGAGGAGATTGTCGTCATTAACCAGTTTTCCCATGTGGGCTGCGGAAACGAAACCATCAGCCTTTCCTACGACTCGGACAGTCTCACTTTCCAAGAGGGGAAATCCTACCTTCTGGTGCTTCAGGAATACCAGCGCCTTTATGTAGACAGCAGCGACTACGCTTTGCTGTCCAACATTTACTTCCCTTTGGATGACCTTTCCAAAAGTACCATGTACGACCAGCCCCTTTTGTCCCATACCACGGGGCTGACCGCCCTGCCCCAAACCAAAGAAGAATTAGTGTCCTATGTTTCCGCCAACTGCGGCGAAGCGGAGCTTTCGGATAAGCTCACCGCCTACACCTCCTCCGGAAACCTTTCGGATATGTTAGAAGCATCCACCTGCGTCGCCGAGGTCACGGTGGGGAATCTGGCCCTTTCCGGCACCTACAGCGCGGTGGATACCTTTAACTGTACTATTGATAACGTACTTTCCGGTTTTGCCAACGCAACCGATGTCAAGATCGTCTTCCCCCGGGGCGCGGTAGAAGAGGGGGACCAGATCACCGCTTTGCTCGGCGCCAACAGCGACACCACCACCCTGTACCATCTGGCATCCCCCGACGGTATTGTAACCGGACTGAAAAAATGGCGGTTAGAACAGATGTTAGACGAATAAACGAAAAGCGCTGGCACCATTTGCCGGCGCTTTTTTAAAAACTGCACAAAAGAAAGAGAAAAACTTTGGCATACTCTTTTTCTAAATTTTGAAATAAAACTTTGTTTGTATATTGACATCCCTTTCTCAATGTGTTAGGATGAAAGCAGGAATCTTTTCGTCGTTTTTACCATAAGATTTTTAAAGTGCCTTAACATTTGTGTGTTTTATAAAATGACAGGAGGAATTAGTATGAACAAATTAAAAGCGGCATTTATCGGTTTTATTCCGTTCGGAGAGAGCGATTTCTATCCGATCTTGGAATCCTATGCCAAGGTGGGCTACAAAGCCTTTGAAAGCGGCGATATGCTGCTTCGGGAAGGGGATCCCGCCGAGAATCTCAAGAGAGTCAAGGATTTCGGGATGGAGCCGTTAAGCACCGGTCTCGGTATGGGGAATCTTGACATCTCCTGCGTTCCTACCGTAATCGAAAAAGCGAAAAAACTGGGTGTCAAACGGGCGGCGACCTTTGCCGGATGCGTCGCGTCTCATCGTTTTGGTCAGCGCAAGGATGTTCCCACCTACGACGAAGTGATGAAAGAGATCGAAACCCTCAACGCCATCGCCAAAGAGCTGGCGAAAGAAGGCATTGTGACCTCTTTCCATAACCATGATGCGGAATTTTTGACCTTCTACAAAGGAAAACCCGCGTTCTATTACATGATGGAAAACTCCGAATACTTGAAGTTCGAGCTGGACTGCGGCTGGGCGAGTTACGGCCATTTCGATCCTATCCAGGTTTTGGATGACCTTGGCGATAAGCTTTGCGCGGTACATATCAAAGATTACACTGTCGGCAACGCGGTACAGACCATGGTTCGTCCCGGTCTCCCCGCTCCCGACGAGAATCTGGCGCAAAACCGTATGCCTCGCTTCACCACCCCCGGAACCGGCGCGCTGGATCTGAGAGGCTGCTTGAAGAAATCCGCCGAGATGGGTATGGATTACGCCATCGTCGAGCAGGACTTTATGTATCATCTGACTCAGCTTGAGACTTTGACCGCCGCTTACCTCAATATGAAGGAAACCGGCTACGTCGAATAAAAAACAGGAGGAAACGTCTATGTCTATTAAACCCATTGGTGTCGGCGTGATCGGCTGTGGTATGATCAGCAACACCTACTTCCCCAATATGGTCAACCGTTTCGATATTCTGAACGTTATTGCCTGCTCTGACCTCATCGAGGAAAAAGCGAAAGCGAAAGCGGAAGAGTATCATTGCGTCGCTATGACTAATGAGGAGATCTACAATCATCCCGATATCCAGATCGTGGTCAACCTGACCAACGTCTGGAGCCATTACGAAGTCACCAAAGCGGCTTTGGAAGCGGGCAAACATGTTTACAGCGAAAAAATGATGGCGGAAAACTATGAAGACGCCAAAGAACTGTACGACCTGGCGAAATCCAAAGGACTGGTATTGAGCTGCGCTCCGGATACCTTCTTAGGCGCCGGCTACCAGACCTGCCGGAAACTCATTGACGACGGCTATATCGGAACGCCCTTAGCGGTCAACGCCACCATCGTCAGAGGTTATTTCCCCGCTACCCCCGCGCCGAGAAAAGGCAACGTTACCTCCGAAGGCGGTACCATTCCTTTTGATATGGGCGGTTACTATATCCATGCGATGCAAAACCTTTTCGGTCCGGTCAAACGGGTCAGCGGTTTTGCCCAAAGACGGGAAAAAATCTACAGCCATCCCTCCAACCCCCAGTATAAAGAGAAATTCCTTTTGAATTCTCCCAACTTTATCCAGGCGGCTTTGGAATTTGAGTGCGGCGTTTTGGGTACCCTTACCGCCTGTGACTCCGGCTTTGTTACCCCCGAGATCCCCGGTATGACCGTTTACGGCACCGACGGCGTTTTGATTTGTCCTGACCCCAATATGTTCGGCGGTCCGGTCAAACTGATCCGCAACGGCGGAAAAGAGTATGTGGAAATGCCTTTGACCCATGCCTACAGCGGTGAAGAGCCGGTGTTCCCGCCCGCTCCCCCCGAGAAGGATTTCACCAAGATCATGTGGGCAGCGTCCCGCCGCGGTATCGGCGTTGCGGATATCGCCTGGGCTTTGACCAACGGCCGGACTCCTCGCATCTCCAACGAGATGGGTCTGCACACCATCGAGATCATCCATGGCGTCACCGTAGCTTCCGAAACCGGAAAATATTACGAGATGACCAGCCATCCCGAGCGTCCCAAAGCATTGCGTGCCGGCTTTATCGGCGGTGCTGCGGAAGCGGTATTTGATGACTAATGCAAAAAAGAGAAGGCAAATGCCTTCTCTTTTTTTGTAAGACAGAAAAAAGCCCCTTTCGGGGCTTTTTTATTTTATTTTATGACACTCCAGATAGTAGCGTTTTTCCGACGCCTCTCCCATAGAAAAGGTTTTTCTCGGCAAAGCGCCTTCGGCAATGACCGTTTTAAACAGGTCTCCTTTCTCCATCGCCGGAAGCAAAATTCCCACTGTGCCCGGCTTTTGGGAAAGAGCCGAAACCACCTCTTCTCCATGGACATAGTCGATTTCTCCGCCGTATGCCTTGGTGTACGCATCCAAAAACCGCTGGACGCTTCCCACCGTCAGGGTCAGCTCCGGATGAGGGATAGTGATCTCTTTTGAGGTTCCCCCAAAAAGCAAAGTAAACCGCTGGGGCGCGCCTTCTCCTTTTTGGGTTTTGCAAAAAGCGGTCAGTTCTTTGCAAAACCGGTCCGGATCCACGTTGAAAACCACCCGGTGAATAGGCTCAAACACCAAAGCGTCGTCTCTTACGTTTTCGATCTCCACCAGCGCATACCGGCATGGGAGGGAGAGCGCTTCCTCTCCGAGCTGTTCTTTTTTCTGCTGGTAAACCGCTTTAGCCGCCGCCAGAGAATGATTGCCGTCTCCCACCGCAAAAAGAAGCACTGCTTTTTGGGAAATACCGTATTTTTGCCGAAATGCCTTCGGCTCTTCCAGCCTGGACAAAGCGTCCAGGACCTGCGTCTGCTGGGATTTTGAAACCAAAAAGCCGCTAATATGCCCGCCTTGTTCCATTAAGTCGAAATCATATACCGGTTTCTCCGAAACGGCCGCCTTTGAAACCGGCTCGATGACCGTTTTCTCCGGATCGTCGATCAAAATTAAAATATGGGGCAGCTCCAAAGGCGCGTTTTCCCGGATCTGGATCCTTGGGGGAAGCCGCTCTTCCACCGTTTTTTCCGTAGCGCGGATCAGGCTTTCCGACCCGGGCCGGTAATCGTACTGTTCCAAATCCAAAAGCCCCACCAAACCGCGCCGGACGCTGCCATTCAACAGCGTTCGCTCTACATAGATCATCGCATCCGGGTAGACGTCATATACGTCCTCTTTGAGGCTTTGTTCCATTGCGTGATTGATCTCCTGGATCTTGGACGCAAAATCCACCTTTCCCAAATCCGCCTCAGGGAAGATCATCCGGTATGCCGTCGCTTTGGCATCCCTGGTGCGGCATTCTACCCTTCTCCAATATTCCGGCTGTGAAGTAAACTGGTCGCATGCCACCACCGCAAAATTTTGGATCAGTTCTTTTTTCGGTATCAGGATCTCTCCCGGTAAAAATCCAATCTCCATAGCTGCCCTGCCTTTTCGTTTTTTTCATTTTACCATATTCTTCCTTGTTTTTCTATATGAGAAAAGAAAATAAAACATCCTTTTCTTTGATATTTTTCGAAAAAACCGGAAAAAATAAAAATGCAAGCAAACGTTTTATGACCAAAGGAGGCACTTATGGCGAAAAAAATCCCTTTTCCTACACCGGATGAACTGAATCTGCCCGGCGGGGGCGAGTTCGTCTTTCCCGGAGTATTTCCTCTGGGAACCACCGACCCGGCTCTTCCTCCCGAAGCGCCGGACGTTCATTTTCCCGGTGAAGATACTGACGCGCCCTATGTGGTAAGATAAAAAATGCCGCCGAAAGGCGGCATTTCCTTTTTACTTAAGCGCCAATAAAAGGCTCCAGTCCCCAGCGCACAAAGTATCCCTGGCTATGCTTGCAGACAGGACAGACCGCGGGCGCTTCCTCCGCCCGGTGAATATGGCCGCAATTCAAACAAAGCCAGGCCGTTTTTTCCGGATTCAAAAACAGCTTTCCTTCCTCAAGCTGTTCATAAAACCGGCGAAACCGCTCGCCGTGGGTCCGCTCGATCTCCGCGATATGGGTAAACAAAGCGGCGATTTCCGAAAATCCCTCCTCCTGTGCCTCTTTTGCAAAAGCAGGATATACCGTTTCATACTCCTCAAACTCGTTATGCCATGCCGTTTTCAAAAGGGACAACGGGTCTTTGGAAAGATCGGCGGGATAACCTCCGTCAATGGTGATGGTCTGTCCGTTGAGGGGAGAAAGTGCCTGATAAAAAAGCTGGGCATGCTCCTTTTCCTGGTTTGCGGTGTAATAAAAAGTTCGCTCGAGTAACCCTAAGCCCTGTTTTTTAGCGGCTTCGGCGGCAAAGGTGTACCGGTTTCTCGCCTGGCTTTCACCCGCAAACGCCCGCATTAAATTGACTGCGGTTTTACTGTCTTTGGATAGATTCATCTTCATTCCTCCTTTTTTGTATGTTTCCCCTTTTTGGAAACAATATCCTCTGTGCTGACCGGATATTTTTTTCCCCGGCGGCAAAAATAATAAACGGCGGGCAACGCCAATTTAAAAAACGGAGGAATGAAACATGAGCTGCAAAGCAAATCAATGCATTCGTTGTACGGTAAAAGAGTGTGCCAATCATTGCACCGATAAGGATTACTGCGTTTTGGATTCCATTATGATTGGAACCCATGAAACCAATCCCACCAAAGCGGAATGTACCGACTGCCAATCCTTTTTGAGAAAGTAATCTCAAAAATCGCCTCCCCAAACGCCTTTCCTCGGAAGGGCGTTTTATTTTTTCAAAAAGAGCTCTCTGCCGGATAATTCCCTTTAAAATCCGCACAATAAAAGGGAAAGGAGAGATATTTTGCGTACGCTTTCTTCCAATTATGTTGAAAACCGAAACCAGTTAGAGATCCTGCTTCGTCCCGGCGCCAGTTTTGATATTGTAGACCGTCATATCCGCGTGGGAGGAAAAAATGCTTCCCTTTATACCATCGACGGATTCACCAAAGACGAAGTGTTGGAAAAGATGCTGGAATTTTTAATGTCCATTGAAGAATCGGAGCTAAGCGAGGTCCAAACCGCAAAGGATTTTTGCAAACGGTACATTACCTACATTGAAACCTCTCTCAGCAACGATACCGACACCATTATTTCGGCGGTGCTTTCCGGATGCCTTGCCCTTTTGATCGAAGGCTATGACCAGGCGATTTTGCTGGAGACCCGGACCTATCCGGTGCGCAGTGTCCAGGAGCCCGGTTCCGATCAGGTATTACGAGGCTCCCACGATGGGTTTGTAGAAACCCTCATTTTCAACACCGCTTTGATCCGCCGGCGCATCCGGGATCCCAGGCTCACCTTCCAGATCATTCCGGTAGGCACCTCTTCCAAAACCGACGTCGCGGTCTGCTATATGGACGGACTTGCCGATGAAAAACGGCTGAACAGCCTGATCCAGGCTATGAAAAACATCCATGTCAAGGCGCTGTCGCTAAACCAGGAGAGCTTAGCCGAAGCGCTTTTGCATCCGAGATGGTGGAACCCCTTTCCCAAGGTGCGCTATACGGAACGTCCCGACACCGCCGCCGCCTGTCTTTTAGAGGGAGATATTTTAGTATTGGTAGACAACTCTCCTTCCGCTATGATTCTCCCCACCAGCTTCTTTGCCTTTACCCAGGACGTCAACGACTTTTACTTTCCCCCCATCACCGGAACCTATTTACGGCTGATCCGGATCTTAGTCTTTTTCTTCACCTATCTCTTAACCCCTGTTTGGCTGTTGTTTTTAAACAACCCCGACTGGGTTCCCCCATCGTTTTCTTTTATTTTGATTAAAGAACCGGGAGCGGTTCCCGTTTTTTGGCAGCTTATCGGCATCGAGCTTCTCATCGACGGGCTGAAGTTAGCTTCCCTCAATACCCCAAGCGCTTTGAGCAACTCCTTTAGCATCATCGGTGCTTTGCTCCTTGGAGAATTCGCGGTAAAAAGCGGATGGGTCTCTACCGAGGCGGTACTTTATATGGCGTTTGTAGCGCTGTCCGCTTTCGCCCTTCCCAGCTATGAACTGGGATATGCCATTAAGTTTTTCCGGATACTGGCATTGATCGCCGTTTCCCTCTTTAACCTTTGGGGGCTGATCGGCGAGGCGCTCCTCTTTATCATTACTTTGGCGTCCACAAAACCTTTAGGCGGCGGAAGCTATCTGTATCCTCTCATTCCTTTTAACGGAAAAGCATTTTTAAGCCTCATTATTCGAATGCCTTTAAAAAAAGAAGACCGAAAACAGCTTTGATCCAAATAAAAACGGCTTTGCAGTAAAATGCAAAGCCGTTTTTACATTCCCGCTATGGCATCCTATGGATATACATCCGGGAATCTTTCGTTTCCCCGTCTTCCCGTACCAAGCAGTAAAACTCCCAGCCGTACCGCTCATAAAAGGATGTATGATCGGTCAAAAGGTACAGTGTTGAGATCCCCTTTTCCTTCATATCCCTACACGCCAGCTCCAAAAGCCGACCCGCTATCCCTTTTTTTCGCATGTCCTCTTCGGTATACACTGCACAGATATTGGGGGAGAGGTCTTTTCTGGGATGAAAGTCGTTTGTTATCACGCCAAGACCTCCTACGATCCGATCGTGGTCTAACGCGAGATACCATTGGGGAACGGGACCCTTTCCCGCAAGAGCTTCCTTCATACTTTCCTCATACGCTTCTTTTGAAATGTTCCATTTTTCGGAAAACCATTTTGCGGCTTCCTTCCATTTTTCCGGTATTTCCGAAATGCGGCAATAGGTGATTTCCATTTTTCCTCCTTTTTTTGAAAAAGTAGTTGACAAAACCGTTATGACCGTGTATATTGTATATATACAGCTGTAACGAGAGGTGCCTTATGACTATTTTGATCGACAATAAAAGCGGTGCGCCCATCTATGACCAAATCTATTCCCAAATCAAAGCGCAGATCATAAGCGGCGCTCTTTCAAAGGATGATCCCCTTCCCTCCATCCGGAATCTGGCGAAGGACCTTCGGATCAGCGTCGTCACCACCAAACGCGCTTACGACGAGCTGGAACGGGAAGGCTTTATCTACACCGTTCCGGGAAAAGGATGCTTTGTGGCGCCCAAAAATATAGAGCTTTTGCGGGAGACCCAGCTTCGGCAGATCGAAGAGCACATAGAGGAGATCATCAAGCTGGCCGCCGGCTGCAATCTCAGCAAAGAAGAATTGTTGGAGATGTTTCGCATCAATCTGGAGGAATCAATATGAACGCTTTGGAAATCCGAAATGTAACCAAAACCTATCCAAACTTTACGTTAAACCACCTTGACCTGACCCTGCCAAACGGCTGCATTATGGGTTTGGTGGGAGAAAACGGCGCGGGGAAAAGCACAACCATAAAGCTGATCTTAAATATGGTGGAAAAAGAGGGCGGCACCATCCGCATCCTCGGCACCGATCAGGAAAAGGATCTCCATGTGACCAAACAGGATCTGGGTGTGGTGCTGGATGAAGTGGGATTTCCCCAATGTCTTGACGCAAAGCAAATCGAAAAGGTCCTAAAGTACACATTTCGAAATTGGGATGGTGCTTTATACCGTTGCCTTTGCCGGACACTTTCGGTGCCTATGGAAAAGCCCTTTCAGGAATTTTCCCGGGGCATGAAAATGAAGCTTGGCATTATCGCCGCCCTTTCCCATCATCCCAGGCTTCTCCTTTTGGACGAAGCCACTTCGGGACTGGACCCGGTGGCCAGAGATGAGGTATTGTCGCTGCTTAATGAGTTTACGAGAGAGGAAGACCACGCGGTTTTGATCTCTTCTCATATTGTGAGCGATCTGGAAAAAATCTGCGATTATATCGCGTTCCTTCATCAGGGAACTTTGCTGCTGTGTGAGGAGAAAGACAGACTGTTTGAGGAATACGGGATCCTTTCCTGCTCCAAGGAAACATTAAACGCTTTGCCGCCCGACGCTGTCAAAGGGGTACAGCTTTCCCCCTATGGCGCCAAAGCGCTGGTAATGCGAAAGCGGATCCCTTTGGGAATGGATCTGTCCCCGGTCAGCATCGAAGAGCTGTTTTTACTTATGGTAAAGAAGAATCATTGATATGAAAGCCTTATTGCTGAAAGATTGGTACTTATCTTTGCGGTACTGCCGCGCTTTTTTCCTCATTGTCGCCGTATTTCTCGCGGGGGCTTTTTTCAGCGCGGACAATTTCTTTTTCATCACTTACCCTGTTATGATCGCCGGCATCCTTCCGATGACGCTTTTATCCTACGATGAACGGGACCGTTGGACCCAATACAGCTTGGCCCTTCCCTTTACCAGAGCAGAGCTGGTATCCTGTAAATACCTCATCGGTCTTTGCTTTTTCGGGATCACTTTTTTAGCGACGCTCACCGCCGTAGGGATCCAGACGGCAATAAACGGCGGCTTTTCGCTTTCCTACCTCTTTTCCGTTGCCGCGGTTCTTTTCACCTTAGGTTTGCTCGGGCCATCCATTCTTTTGCCTTTTGTTTTTCGGTTTGGCGCCGAAAAAGGGCGGATCGCCTTTTACATTACCATCGGTATGATCTGCGCTGTGGGAACGGTATTGGCGGGGCTTGGATTCCAGACGGTTTTTCCTTCCGATAAATCAGAATTTCTCTGGCTGATGGGATTTGCCGCGGCGGCAGTGTACCTGATTTCATGGCGACTTTCGATACGGTTTTATCAAAAGCGGGAGCTTTAAAACGAATTACTCCAGCTGGCCTTTGCGCCGCTCCTTTCTCCTTTTGGGAAACAGCCGGTCGAAGGAAGAAACGTTTTTTCCATCCTGAAAATAACAGGGAGGATCGCGGTAAACGCCTTTTAATACCCTTGCGTCTTTTGTATTCAAGATCTTCACCATAAAGAAGGGGGATTCCTCTTTCCTGCTGGTGCCATGGTAGAAAATACCGTGTTTGGAAGCGGACACAAACCCAAACCGGCGGTAATAGGCGGGATTTCCGGTGATGACCACCGCCGGATACCCCATCTGCTTCGCCTTTTGCAAGGTAAAGCGAATGAGGGCGCTACCATAGCCTTGATTTTGAAACGAGGGAAGGACGCTGATAGGGCCGAAAAGAAGGATCGGGCAGGTTCCCCCCGAGTCCAGCGCCAGCGTTCCGGTAGCGTAGGCGACATAAGCGACGATCCTCCCCTTTTCTTCTATTACATAGCTGAGCTTTTTTACAAAACAGCGGTCCTTTCGAAGCCGGTGGAGTACAAAATGCTCGGTACAGCCCGGACGGTAGACGTTATAGAAGGCTTCTCTGGTGAGCTGTTCCACCGGAAAAAAGTCTTCCTTCTTTTCTTGCCGGATTTTCATATTCTCCTCCTTGCCCCATTTTCGGGGCTTTTTTCTTTATTGTACCATAAAGAAAGGGATGGGGAAAGCGGATCTCGAAATCCCTTGCAAACTGGATAGGAATATGTCATACTACATGTATAGTAGAAATTTTTTTGAGGAGGTGCGCTATGATCGATTTTTCCCACATCCAAAAATACCGGGAAAACAACCGGATCGAAGCCAAAAAGGCTTTGGGCGGTCTTCCGGAAAGTATATGGGAAACCTATTCCGCGTTTGCCAATACCTTAGGCGGAATCATCCTGCTTGGCGTTATTGAAAAAGAGGATAAATCTCTCGCCACTATTGATCTTCCGGAGCCGGAAGAACTGATTTCGGAGTTTTGGGAAATCGTCAACGACCCCAAGCGCACCAGCGTCAATATCCTTTCGCCCACGGATGTTTCGATCCAAATTGTGGACGGAAACCACATTATCGTCATCCAGGTCCCCCGCGCCGGCCGCGCCTACCGCCCGGTGTATGTGGGCGGCGACCCTTTGACCGGCAGTTACCGGAGAAACGGCGACGGGGATTACCATTGTACCAGAGAGGAATACCTCGCCATGGTCCGGGACGCCTCCTCCCGCTCCCAGGACACCCTTCTTCTCGAAGGGATGGATTTAACGGTTTTACACCCGGAAAGCATTGCGTCCTATCGGGAACAGCTCTCCCTTTTTTCTCCGGAAAATTCTGTACCCGCATCCCCGGACGACGACTTTCTCTTTCGCATCGGCGCTGCCGCCAAAGGCGCGGACAAAGCGTTCCATCCTACCTCCGCCGGGCTTTTGATGTTTGGCACCGAAAAAGACATCCGAAAGGAATTCCCCCATTACCTTCTCGATTACCGGGAAGAAGACGATCTTACATCCAAAGAAACGCGGATCCTTTCCTCCTCGGGAGATTGGAGCGGAAATGTCTATGATTTTTATACAAGGGTTTACCGCCGCCTTACCCGAAACATCCATACGCCAAATTCCCGTAGCTCCGACGACGCGCCGGTGCGCCAGGCGCTTCGGGAAGCGCTCACGAACTGTCTCATCAACGCCGATTATTACGGCCGCGAAGGCGTTGTCATTATCAAGCGGCGGGAAGCCATCACCCTTTCCAATCCGGGAGGCTTTCGAATTGAAATCGACGCCGCAAAAGGCGGGGGGATTTCCGACCCGAGAAACGGGGCGATGCTTCGAATGTTTAACCTCATCGGCATCGGCGCCCATACCGGAAGCGGTCTTCCCAATATCTTTTCCGTCTGGAACCGGCAAGGCTGGAACGAGCCGGTTATTGAAGAACAATTCGAGCCGGACCGGATCACCCTTTCTCTTCAAATGAAAACGGAAAAGGATCCTCCCCCGTTTGAACGGTCCGGTACCCCGACCCAGGCCATTGCCGAATACTTAACCGACCATATTTTCGCTACATGCGACGATCTTTCGAACGCTCTCGGTCTTTCCGAAGATCTTTGCCGCCAAATTCTCGAGAAAATGGTTCGGAAAGGAGACGTAGTCCCAAAAGGGGAAGGGAAAGACTGTATGTACTCGCTGAAAACATAAATTCTTTGTTTGTGCCTATATGGAAAAAAGCGCCCTTTCGGGCGCTTTTTATTGTATCTCCTGTTCCAAATCCTCGAACACCTTTGACGAGAAAAAGTCCGTAATGGAAATATCCAATCCGTCGCATATTTTCTTTAAAGTAGCAATCGTGGTACTGTGATTACGACCGCTTACAATATTATTTAACGTAGACTGTGTTACGCCACTCATGGTTGCTAATCGGTTCACGGTAATATTCCGTTGTGAACACAATTCTAAAATACGGTCTTTCACCGCTTCTCCAATATCCATATCATCTCTCCAACTATTAGGTTCCCTAATTAGATTAACCGTTTTGAGTTGAAAAGATTACCTCTTTTGAGTTGACTTTCATAACGTACTATGATAGTATTAACTCAATAGAGTTATTTTTAATTATAAAATATTGGAGAAAAGAAAAAAGCGCCTCGAAAGGCACTTGTTATCGAATCTCCTGTTCCAACGTCCGAAAAAGATCATCCTCGAAAAACGCGGTAATGGTCATATCCAAACCGTCGCAAAGCTTTTTCAGCGTAATCACCGACATATCCCGGCGGCTTTCGCTCATTAGACTATAGACCGTAGACGGGGTAACGCCCGAACGGGTGGCAAGCTCGTTGTAGCGGATTCCTCGCTCCCGGCAAATATTTTGAAGACGCAGTACAATCGCGTCTTTGATCAGCATATTCTTCACCTCATACAAACCCTGTTAATGCCCGAAAACAACATCCTTTTTATCGGTTCATTTCCTTTTTATCGGTGCGTCCCAAAATATAGTCCACACTCACCTGATAGAAATCAGCCAGCGCACAAAGCACGTACGGCGGAACCATTCGCTGACCGCTTTCATAGTAAGCGTAAGTCCTTTGGGGTACGTTAATGGCTTTCCCCACCTGCGCCTGGGTCAAATCATGATCCTCCCGCAGATCGCGAATTCTTTGATACCGTTGCATTACAATCACCAAAGCCAGTATAGGTTAGAACAAATTGGTCTATTGACATTTTGAACATATTGTTCTAAACTATACGCAAAAAGGGCTTTGGCATAAATAAAAGATAAAAAAACAGGTTACCCATCCAGATAACCTGTTTTCTACGTTTCTTTTGTTATTATTCCGTTCAACGAGCAAATTTTCGATTTCGTACGATACCAAAACCGAAAAAGCCCGCCTTTATTTTTTGTCGACTTGAATCTCGCCGTGCTTTTCTTCGTATTTTTCAATTGCTTCCCGTATCAGGATAAGAATTTCGCTGTTGGCACTGCGCCCTTCATAATCGGCAACAACATGCAATTTATCCAACATCTTATCATCAATTCGGATCGACAAACTTTTAATCGCCATCATTAAACCTCAAAATACATTTAATATATGTTTATTTTACATTCATAGTGTGCTATAATGCATTAAATAGGCGCAAAATATATCTAAAATATATTTAAAGGAAATCATCATGAAAATTGCAATCATTGGTTCCCGAGGATTGAACGTGGATCATCTGGAAAACTATCTGCCCAAAGGAGTCACCGAGATCGTGTCCGGCGGCGCAAAGGGGATCGACGCCTGCGCTAAAGCGTACGCTTTGGCAAACGGGCTGAAGCTCACCGAATTTCTGCCTGAATACAAAAAATATGGAAAAAGCGCCCCGCTAAAACGCAATTTACAGATTATCGATTACGCCGACCAAGTGCTGGCATTTTGGGACGGGGTCTCGCCGGGGACAAAATATGTGATCCGCCAATGCCAAAAAATCGGTAAAAAAATTACCGTCTTAGTAAAAGCCTCTAAAGAAAGCGCGGCTTTCGCTCCCATGGAAAAATAGGAACCTTATATAGACAAATCGAATAGACTATGTTACAATGATATCACTCTTTGCACTGCATTACATCCTTCGGGATGCGAGATCAACAGTACAAACTGAGCAGGCGATGCCCGTAAGGGCATGGGGCCGGGCCGCAACGCGGCAGCAGGTGTTTACTGGCACTTGTGGGACAGTTGTATGTTCCATAAGTGCTTTTTTGTATTTTACGGAACATACTATCTCGACGAAGTGCGCATAAGAGAAAAATCGGCCGTTTATGGTACTGACTGGAGGTTTCTTTTATGGCAGCAAACAAAAAAACGAAAAAACCATCCAAGGTTCAATCCCCCCTCAATGAGGCGGTAGTGATCCGAAAGCTTTCTTTCGTAAGCATTTTCGGAAACGCGATACTTTCCGGCTTTAAATTCTTTGCCGGCGTCACAGGCAATTCCGGCGCGATGATCTCGGACGCGATCCATTCTTTTTCGGATGTGCTTACCACCTTCATCGCCTGGATCGGGGTCAAACTTTCGAAAAAAGAGTCCGACGCTTCCCATCCATACGGGCATGAGCGTTTGGAATGTATCGCGTCTTTGCTCTTGGGCGTGGTATTGATGATTACCGGGCTGGGGATCGGGAAAGCGGGAATTGAAAATATTTTCTCTAAAAATTACGATAGTCTGGCGATCCCCAGCGGGATCGCTCTGGTCGCGGCGGTGGTATCCATCGTTGGAAAGGAAGCCATGTACTGGTATACCCGCTACTACGCAAAGCGGATCCATTCCAGCGCCTTTTTGGCGGACGCCTGGCACCATCGTTCCGACGCCTTTTCCTCGGTGGGATCCCTCATTGGCATCGGGGGCGCTATGCTGGGATTTCCCGTACTGGATTCGGTGGCGAGCGTGGTCATCTGTCTTTTCATCATCAAGGTATCTTACGATATCTTAAAAGACGCCATTGTCAAACTGCTGGATACCTCCTGCGGGGATGATTACGAAAAGGAAGTGGGAGAATATGTGTCCGCGCAAAACGGCGTGGTCTGTGTCGACCGCCTTCGTTCCAGAATGTTCGGAAACAAAGTCTATATCGACTTAGAGATCCAGGTCGACGGGGATAAATCTCTGCGGGAAGCCCACGAAGTCGCCGAACAGGTTCACGTCAATGTAGAGCATCAATTTCCGGACATCAAGCACATTATGATCCATGTCAACCCCTCTCCGGAACCGGCAAAATAACGTATGGTGATTTGGGAAAAGAAAAGCCGCACGGTTTATAAAACCGTGCGGCTTTTACTTACCCCGATATCGACGACGCGACGGTATCCGCCCATTGCCGCTTTTCCATCTTTTTCCAGCTTACATACCCGTACATATCGTTGAGCAAAAAGGCGGCGAAACAAACCACCACCGAAAGATACGCGCTATTTTCCGCCGAAGCCAACCCCCAAAGCACCATCAGTATCACGTCGTTGGCAGCATATCCCACCGCGTAGTAGGGACTCCTCCGAAAGGTAAGGTATACCGCGATAAAGCTGGTGGTGACCGAAAGGGTGCTGGGAATGATATTCGCCGTATCAAAAAAGTCCAGCACAAAGTAAAACAAAAGGGTGACCGCCCCCGTCAGTATTCCCATAAAAAGATACTCTCTTTTTTCAATGCGGTTCACTGTGACCTCCGCCCGATTCCCCCGGTAGGGATTCCGAAGCCAGGAAACCAAAGCCACCGCCGCCATGGGCATGGTCATGCCAAGATAGGTGATCATCTCCCCGTAATAACGGAAGGAATAGGAGATCACCCCGTAAAGCAGGCTGAAAAGGATCATGAGCACCTGCCCAAAGGGATTGCCCTTAGCGTTAAAAATAAGGGAAGTCACTCCCACCAAAGAAGCCGCTAAAGTAAGAAAACTTTTTCCGTCAAACAGAAAAAAGGAAAGAAGGATCGAGGCTACGGAAAAAAGCCAAAGCAGCTTTTCTCCTTTGGAAAAATAGGGCGTTTTTTGTTTCGTCATATGCTTCCTCCAAAAAAGAAGCATCCGCAGGCACATCTTCTAAGACCTAACGATGTGCGAACGAATGCTTTTTTGCATTTCTCTACCCGGTGGCAGTTTCTGTTATTATAAAACAAACAAAACGAAAAGTCAATTTCGGGTTTGGCTTCTCCAAAGCCCGATAAAAAATGGTGTTTCCCATAATTTTTCCAAGAAAGCCTTGTAGGTTTGTCAAACATTTTGTACAGTGAAAGATTCAAAGAAGGCAGCAAGTTTTTCTTTGGGAGAGAGCCAGGCCAAGGGGCGCATAGGTAAGTTGTTGGAGCGATTTTGGTGCATGGCGAGCTGCGCACCAAAATCGGCAAGAGAAAAGAAACGG
>CALWZB010000099.1 GCA_944385915.1 uncultured Clostridia bacterium
GATCATGATCCGGACCTTTGCTCAAAAAGAGGTGGAGGATTTAGCGGAATACGGTTCCATCCCCATTATCAACGGTTTGACCGACTATTGCCACCCCTGCCAGATCTTGGCGGATCTTCAGACCATCCGGGAGTTCAAAGGGGATCTTTCGGGATTGAAATTCTGCTATATCGGCGACGGAAACAATATGGCGAACTCCTACATCGTAGGCTGTCTCACCATGGGGATGGAGGTCTCCATCGCCTGTCCCAATGATTATCGCCCCGATCCTTTTGTGTTGGATTTTGCCAAGGCGTATGGAGACAAATTCCACATCAGCGACAATATCCTGGAGATGGCGGCAGGCGCCGACGTTTTGGCTACCGATGTTTGGGCTTCTATGGGTCAGGAAGGGGAAGCGGAGAAACGCAAAGTCGCTTTCAAAGGCTTCCAGATCAATGATGAGGTCCTCGCGGCGGCTAATGAGAAGGTCATGCTCCAGCATTGCCTTCCCGCGCACAAGGGCGAAGAGATCACCAAAGAGGCCTTCGAGGCGCACGCCAGTGAGATCTTCGAGGAAGCGGAGAACCGGCTTCATGCCCAAAAGGCGGTTATGGTACGCTTAATGGAACGGTAAAAAGGAAAAACACTCGGCGAAAGCCGAGTGTTTTTATAAAAGGTTTTTTGCTCAAAATCAGGAGTATGACGATAGATCGCTCCTTTTTATTTGCAGTTTTTTTCGTACAGGATCCGAAGCCCTTCCAACAGCAGGTTATCGTCGACGATCACTTCGCGCTTACAGTAAGGAGCAATGCTTTTCGCAAGCCCGCCGGTGGCAATGACCGTTACCTTTTCTTCCCCCATCTCTTCACTGGCTCGATCGATCATACCGTCCAACATGGCCGCGTTGCCCAGCACCAGACCGCTTTGCATAGATGCGATGGTGTTGGTGCCGATAACCTTTTTGGGTTTGGCGTCTAAATTGATGTAAGGAAGCTGAGAAGTGCGGGCAGACAGGGCGTCTTGGGAGATCCGGACGCCGGGGAAGATGGCGCCGCCCAAAAAGCGGCCTTCGCCGTCAATAGCGGACATGGTAGTAGCAGTTCCCAGATCGAACAGGATCAGAGGCGGTTGATATTTATTTAAAGCGGCCACTGCGCCCACCACCAAGTCGCTGCCAAGCTGGGCGGGATTGTCCAAAACGATCTGGATCCCGGTTTTCATACCGGGGCCTACCACCAAAGCATCGGTTCCGGTCACCTTCTGTAAGGCGTCTTTGATGGGGCTTACCACGCGGGGGACTACCGAAGAAATAATGCTTCCTTCTATTTTTTTTATGTCGATGTTGTGGATCTGCAATACGCTGTGGAACAAAATGGCGTATTCATCGCCGGTTTTATTTTGATCCGTCCGAAGTCTTGCAGTAAAGAGGACCTCTTTTCCTTCGAGGCATCCCATAACAATGTTAGAGTTTCCTACGTCAATAGCTGTAATCATATTTTCCTCCTAATGAAAAGGGGGCTCTTTTCGCCGCCCTCCGGTTACATTTTCTTTCCAACGTTTATGATCCGTACGATAATAGGGCTTACTACTACGTTAACGACCAGCTCCGCTAAGAAATTTACACCGGCTAAGACTACCAAAACGTAGTACACCACCGAAGCGCCTCCCGCCCAGGCGATCAGGGTATCGTAGAAGCACAGCGCCAGCCCCAGGCAGAAAATACCGGTGTTGACTACGGGGCAGACTACAGCGGCTAAGATGGTTCCCACGATTTTGTTTTTCTGCTCTAACAACCGGTAAACCAGTCCGGCGGCATAACCTGCAAGGGCGCCTTTCGCCAGACAGAGCACGGCGGTCAGGAAGGGATTTGCAGTCCAAAGGACGTACCCTCCGGGATCGGTGCCGTTGATGCAGTTGATCAGCACCACCACACCGAACACGCCACCTAAAAAAGCCCCGGCTCCGGCTCCGTACAATGCCGCTCCCACTACAATGGGGATCAAGGTCAGGGAAATGGAGAACGATCCGAAATGGATGAAGCTTCCCAGTACCTGCAGCACCACAACAATGGCCGTAAACAGGGCTAAACCGACTAAACGCTTGGTTTTGTTCATATTCAATTCCTCCTGCTGCTGTTCCGTAAGGATACAGCGCGTATTTTCCTTCATTATAGCGATGTCGTTCCTTTTTTGCAAGTAAAAAAGAAAAAATTTCGCATACTATCTAAATTTCCCATTTTTACTTTCTGCTTTTTATTGCGACTTGCCTTTCTAAAATGCAGAGGGTGCGGTTTTTTTAGGAATACATGACAAATTGTGAGCCATCTGTTTGCGTATCTTTTCACAATATGAAATTGCTTTTTTCGTCAAAATGTGCAATGATGATAAAAAGAGAATGAAAAAGGACAGGAAGAGAACAATGGACGAAAAAAGAGGTTCTTTTACAGGAAAAATCGGGTTTGTGCTGGCCGCGGCAGGCTCGGCGGTAGGATTAGGAAACATTTGGCGGTTTCCCTATTTGGCGGCGAAGTATGGGGGAGGCATTTTCCTTCTTGTTTACCTGGTGCTGGCAGTGACGTTTGGGTTCGCGCTGATGTGCGGGGAGATCGCTTTAGGCCGGAAGACCGGGCTTAGCGCTATCGGCGCGTTTCGTAAATTGGACCGGCGGTTTACCTTTGTTGGATATCTGGCATCCGCGGTGCCGATGATCATTTTGCCGTATTATGCGGTGATTGGTGGCTGGGTCACCAAATATTTGGCGATTTTTTGTTTGGGAGAAGGGACGGCTGCCGCTTCGGATACCTATTTTACCCATTTTATTTCCAAGCCGGTGGAGCCGCTTTTTTGGTTTTTGCTTTTTATCGGCGCCACCGCGCTGATTGTTTTGTTCGGTGTGGAAAAGGGCGTAGAAAAGGTTTCCAAGGTAATGATGCCGGTGCTGGTGGTTCTGACTGTCATTATCGCCGTATATGTGGCGCTGATGCCCGGCGCGCTGGAGGGGATCGTCTACTATATTAAGCCTGACTTCAGCAAATTTTCGGCGGTGACCGTTCTTGCCGCTATGGGGCAGCTTTTTTACTCGATGTCTTTGGCTATGGGGATCATGATCACCTACGGCTCCTATATGAAAAAGGATGTCAACTTGGAATCCTCGGTAAAGCAGATCGAAATTTTCGATACCGGGATCGCTTTTTTAGCCGGCTTGATGATCATTCCGGCGGTCTTCGTGTTTTCCGGCGGCGACGAAACGGCTTTGGGTCAGGGCAGAAGCCTGATGTTTGTGACCTTGCCCAAGGTGTTTGAAAGTATGAAAGGCGGTGCCGCCGTCGGCGCGTTGTTTTTCCTTTTAGTGCTGTTTGCGGCGCTGACTTCCTCCATTTCCCTGATGGAGACCATTGTTTCCATTTTGAAGGATAAGCTTTCCTGGAGCCGGAAGAAGACCTGCCTTATTGTGCTCGTTGGGGTGGCATTGTTGGGCTTGCCGTCTTCTCTGGGATTTGGCGCGTTAAACGGCGTAAAGATTTTCGGCCTTCCTTTCTTAGACTTTTTCGATTTTATCAGCAACAGCGTTTTGATGCCGGTCGTCGCCTTTTTGACCTGTATCTTCATCGGTTACATCATCAAGCCGGAGAGCTTGATCGCGGAAGTAGAGGGTGTGGCGCCTTTCAAGAGGAAAAAGCTCTTTTGCGCGGTGACCCGCTATATTGCCCCGGTTTGCATCGTATTGATTTTGATTTCCTCGGTGCTGGATGTGCTCGGGGTCTTCCAGATCTAATTGGCAAAGAGAAAAAAGGAGAGGCTATCAAGCCTCTCCTTTTTTGGCGTTTTTTGGAAAATCAGCGCTCTTTTCCCGATTTTGCGCGGCAGATGAGCTGTGTCATCGTCCCCATAGGGCAGTATACGCACCACGAGCGGGGTTTAAATAACACCATGGTAATCAATCCAAGGACGGTGGATTTGAGCATAACGCTGTAAAAGCCAAAAGCAAATTGGGCGACGCCGTCGTGGAAAAGAGTGCCATGGTACGCCCATTGCCAGGGAAGCCTGAACGTCCAAAGCAGAGTCACCGCCTGTTTGAGATCCTGGGCGCCGGAAAAGACAAGATAGGTGTTCCAAAGCATTACAAAAAACATCACGAAAAAGAAAATCAAAAACCCGTACCGAAACCCCTTGGATTTCATCCACCGGGGGACATCTTTTTTCCGGGAAAGGCCGAAGCGCCCGCCAATGATCCCAAAAAGCTGGCCTCTGCCGCAATACCGGTTGCAGTAGCTTTTGGTCCCTTTGATCAGGGAAATGAGCAGGGGGATGAAAAAGCAGAGCAGTCCAAGCCAGGCAAAAAGGATATTGAAAAATCCTAAGATCAGGTAGGTCAAAGAAGCGATCCAAAGATAATCGTACCAATGCTTTTGTTTGTTCATAGGGCTTCCTCCTCGATTGCGATTACGCTTGCGGGACATTCGGCGGCGCATTTTCCACAGCCGACGCAGCGTTCCTTATGGACCTTTGCGTAAATTCCCTTGTAGATCTCTATGGCGGATAAGGGACAAACCTTAACACAGCATCCGCAGGCGACACAAAGGGGGGGATCGACTTTCGCTTTTTTTCGTTTTTTGGTTACAGCAGGCATAGCGTCTCTCCTTTTCGTTTTTTCTATTATAGGATATGATCGCCTTTCCTTCTGTGATGTGGTCACAAATAAAAAAAGGAGCCCGTAAGGCTCCCTTTTTATTCCGAGAGGTATTTTAAAATTTCCTCTGCGTTGGTATCCGGCTTGACTTTGGGCATGATCTTTTCGATATGGCCGGTTTCGTCGATGATAAAGGTGGTTCTGACTACGCCCATAGAGACCTTTCCGTAAAGCTTCTTTTCCTG
>CALWZB010000100.1 GCA_944385915.1 uncultured Clostridia bacterium
TCACGCTAGAGGTCGTGGGTTCGAGCCCCATGCGGGTCGCCAATATGCGGATTTAGCTCATCTGGTAGAGCGCCACCTTGCCAAGGTGGAGGTAGCGAGTTCGAGCCTCGTAATCCGCTCCATGATCCTATTCAAACGCCCAGAAATAGGTTATACTCAAACGGGGGATTCCCTACGGCGGCTTTTCGTTACGGAAGGCCGCCGTTTTTCTCTTTTTGGAAACAGGGTCCGATACGGTAAAACCCAGTGACTCCAAAAGCAGAGGGAGAAACCGGCTTAATCAGCGAAACCGTTTTTTAAAAAGAAAAAGGGGAAAAACACCAGAAAAATCAACAAAAATCCCCTTTCTTACCAAAAGAAACCGGGAATAAAAAGAAAAAAAGTCTTTACAACCTTTTTACGATATGCTATACTGAATTCGGCAAGTCCCCGATAGGTAAAGAGGGGGGATCGGAATTGCGTAGCAAGTTTTTGGCGATCTGTTGCATCAAAAAATTCGATTTGTTAAAGTTGTTGATAAACTTTGGTGCAACGTACAAATTCGTTGGAAATCTGCTATTTTTTCGAAAAACCACTTTACTTTTGCCGAAGCGTTTGCTATAATCGGGATGTAACCTATGATTTCTGGGAAATTGAATCGGAGCTGAAAGGTGATAGTTCGATTCCCCGGGGAGGGTTAGTCAAAACCGTGGAGCTTTTTTCTTCCCCGTAAAGCAGCCGGGTACAGGAAAGGTTTTCCTCGGGGGCGTTTGACAAAAAAATCTAAATGGAGGATGAAAACACATGAAAAAGAGAATTCTGGCTGCCGTTTTGGCCGCCGCTACCGCTTTCTCTATGTTCGGTGCGAGCCTGAGCGCTTCTGCTGCGATTGATGCAGATGGTGCGTATGCTGCGTATGATGCGGAATCTTACGATAGTATTGATACTGCGTTTGATACGGCGATTACCGCTGAGACCGCCAACGAGACCATCGTTGCTTTAATCGAAAATGCGGAAAAGATCATTACCGACACCGATCCTGACATTGCCGATGGTTATTTCTACACCGTCGACTATAATTACACTTCTACCGAGTTGAATACTCTGGTAAAGACGAAAGCGGACTTTATTGCTGCGTTGTATGCTTTTAACGGCACCAACTATGCGACCGCTGAAACCGCCCGTGTTGCTTTTGCGGCCGCTGTGAAGGCGATCTTCACCGACGCGAAATTGGATGACGGCGTTGTTTCCGCGATCACCGGCGTTCGTCTGACCGCTTTCAACCGTGTTCAGACTGCGAACAACGTGATGAAGGCTCTTGGCGATATTACTGCGACTCACGAGCCTGACCTGTACGAGTACAATCTGGATGAACTCCAGGATACTTTGGCTACTGTTGTTGCTGCGGTTGGCGCGAACTACACCAACACTGAGTTGATGGATCTGGCTGACAGCTTCGACGTTTTCAACGAGGACTTTGCTCTGTCTGACTATGTGGACGAGACCGCTCTTGCGAAATACGAAGCGGCTATGGACAAAGCGTATGCTTTGGTCGACACCGACTACTCTGCTTTGAACTGGACCAGAGTTGAGGGTATTATCGCTGCTGCTGACGTTCTTGCTGCTGAAGGCAAATATGCGGAAGCGGTTGCTGAGTTGGATAAGATCCTGACTCCTGGCACCAATGGTTACATCACCCCCAAAACCGCTGATAAGACCGAACTGAGAGCGGCTTTGAAGGCTTTGTTCACCACCAGCGTTGTTGTATTCCCCAACGAGTATCCTGAGGCGGGTAATGCGCTTTACAAGAAAGCGGAATACACTGAGAAACCCGGTTACTTTGGCAATCAGGTAACTTACGAATACTTAGAGTTCGCCATCGGCGTTCCTTATATTGATGCGAACGGCGATGAGAAGCTTGGCGATTCTTACTACGAGAAAGCAGTTGCCGCTTACAAACAGTCCAGCATTGCGCAGTCCTTGGTTGACAAGGCTCTGGCTGAGTTGGAAGACGCGGTTGCCGGTCTGGAGATCACCAATCTGGCTTCCGAGTGGGAGATCGTAAAACTCGAAAACTATCTGGATACCGCTACCTCGAAGTTCAAAGAGGGCGACTACAGAAACAACGCTGCTTGGAAGAAACTGGTTGCTGCGATCGAAGACGCTGAGGAGATCTTAGCGAAAGCTTATCCCGGCAAGACCGAAGTGGCGAGCGCTACCGATGTGCTCGAGAAATTCATTAAGGGTGAAGAGGCTGGTTACAAACTGACCGCGAACTCCATCACTTCTTTGAAGATCGAACTCAAGAACCTGGTAAGAGACGCGAAAGCGATGCTGAAGGATACCACCGATAAGCCCGCTGCTGTGATCCTTGGCCTGGAAAAGGTTCTTGCGACTGCTGAAAACGTTGTCGAAAAAGGTACTTTGGTTTCCACCTTCGAGGATGCGATCGCTTCCTTGACTTCTGCGATGGACGATTACACCAACGGTATCGTTCCTGATGTTGTAACTGGTTGGTACTACTCTGATGAAGCGAAAGCCTGGTTCTTCTACAAAGAAGACGGCACCGAGATGACTGGCTGGATGTGGGATGCTTCCTACAATGGTTGGTACTACTTCCGTGAGGATGGTACCATGGTCGAAGATTGCTCCAAGATGATCGGCGGTACCTGGTACTACTTCTGGAAGGGCGGCAAGATGGCTGCTTCTGCTTGGGCTAAAGGCTTAGATGGTAAATGGTATTACTACAACGCCAGCGGCGCTATGGCTACCTCCTCTTGGATCCTTTCTTCCGGCAAGTACTACTATGTTGGTTCTGACGGAGCTATGCTGGTTAACACCACCACCCCTGATGGCTACAAAGTAGATGCCAACGGTGTTTGGGTTCAATAATTAAAACAAACAACCTACTGGAATAGCTGCTTATGGGAGCCTCCGCTAATGCGGAGGCTCTTCTATTTTAGAAAAAGGGAAAATTTTAGGGACTTCGTATAGAATGCCCTAAAAAAATATGGAAACCTTTTACAAAATACCTATTGATATTTAAGCAAAAAAAGGGTATACTCTTTGTGAAATAAAAAAAGGAGGCTGAGAGTATGTTAGGTGATAAAGAAATCAAACTGCACAACGTATCAATCAAGGAATTTTGTGATTTGATCGACGAGTGCAAAGGTGACGTTTATTTGGAGACTGCGGATGGGGATCGCCTGAACCTGAAAAGTAAGCTGTGCCAGATGGTCGGTTTGACCAAATTGATCGAGGCGGGAGAGATCGCGGAAGCGACCTTGGTTTGCACCAATAAGGAAGACGAAGGTAAGCTGTTCCGCTATAACCTGTTTGGCCACAAATAATGGATCCTTTTAAGAGCCGAAGGAAAATCCTTCGGCTCTTTTCTTTTGCTTGACATTTGATTGGCAGGTTGATAAAATGAATATAACAATGTGGGTATGAAGCAAGGAAGGGTTATTATGTCTTGGAACTATATGAACGGGTCTCCCCCTCCCCGCCGTCCCAGCTCCGGAAAGGACAACGACGGGATCTGGTGGGTTTTTATTGTCTTGGCATTTGTTACCGGTATTTGGCCTGTGGGCGTGATTTTGCTGATCCTTCGTGTGACGCTCAATAAGAAAAACGAAGCGCAGAAAATGGCAACGCGCTGGGAACAAAATGCACCATCTTATGTGCCGCCGGCGGCGACTCAAAAGGATGCGGCTTTTGAAAATCGAAATACTGCCTCGGGAGCAAACAGCCCTTCTAACGATACAGCGCCTAAGTTTAAGAAAAGCAAGCTTCCTTTGATCCTTACCGTGCTTTCCGTTCTTTTTGCTGTGGCGGGTGTAAGCGGCTTTGCTGAGACCTTGGACTTGATTTTATGGGTCGGCGGCGTGGAAAGCTATATGTTTGGCGATCTGTTTGCTTTTATTGGCTTTTTGGTGGGTGCTGGTGTTCTTTTTTTCAGCGGCCGGAGCTTGCGGAAAAAGGAGAAACGTTACAGTAAGTACATTACTTTCGTAGGAGAGGAACGGCGGATCTCTATTGAAGCCCTGGCGGCGGCGATGCCGGTTTCGGTGGATTTGGCCTGTAAGGATCTCCAAAATATGATCGATAAGGGGTATTTCGGGAAAAACGCATATATTGATATCTCCCGGATGGAGTTGGTTCTCTTTGCCGACGAAAATCCCTTTGCCGCGAAGGAATCGGCGCCGGAGAAAAAGGATGCTTCCACTATTGAGATTCCGGATTTGGAGGAAGCGGAGCGCAGCGAAATTATTCGAAAGATCCGGGAATTGGATGAGGCAATTTTGGATGAAGAGGTATCCCAAAAGATTCGCCGGATTGAGGATCTCACCGACCGGATCCTCGCGGTGGTAGAAGCCAATCCCCAAAAGAAGCCGCAGATCCGCACTTTTATGAATTACTATCTCCCCACCACGCTGAAGCTTTTAAAATCTTACAGCGAATTTGAAGCGCAGGGCATTGCCGGTGACACCATTGCTCAGACCAAGGCGAGCATTTCGGCGATTTTAGATAATCTCGTCAAGGGTTATGAACAGCAGCTGGATCAGCTTTTCCAAAGCGAGGCTATGGACATTTCCAGCGATATTCAGGTGCTGGAATCTATGATGCGCCGGGACGGATTGGCCGGAGAATATCCTTTCCGCACTGAAAAGGCGGCCGATCCCCCAAAGGATCAGACATTGACATTGAATTAAATGACAGCAAAAGGATGTTCTTGGGGCATCCTTTTTTCTTTCAAGGAGGAAAATCGTGGGATTATTTCATCGTGAATCGAAGGACGAAGGGGCGTTTTTGATTGTGGGATTGGGAAATCCCGGAAAAAAATACGAGCGCACCCGGCACAATGTAGGCTTTATGGCGTTGGACGCGATTGCGGATGCCTTTGGCGCCCGGGTGATCCGAAGCCGCTTTGATGGTTTGACGGGAGAATGCAGTTTGGATGGGAAAAAGCTAATTTTGCTAAAACCCCAGACTTTTATGAACCTTTCCGGCGTTTCGGTAGAGAAGGCCGCCAATTATTTCCACATTCCTCCCGAACGGGTGCTGGTTTTCTGCGACGATATTTCTTTTCCCCCCTCCCGGATGCGGATTCGCCGCAAAGGGACCCATGGCGGCCATAACGGGCTGAGGAATATTATTGACCGGCTGGAGAGCGAGAATTTTCCCCGGGTAAAGCTTGGCGTTGGAGAAAAGCCTCGTCCCGAACATGATCTCGCTGATTGGGTGCTGTCCGCCTTTACCGAAAAGGAAATGGCGGATTTGAAAACTGCCCTTGATGTTTGCCCCGAAATCGTCAAACTGGTGGTGGCGGGAAAGATCGAAGAGGCGATGAGCCGCTATAACCGTAGTTAGGAGGCATTTATGAAGCTGTTTTTAAAGATATTTGAACAGCTCTCCCCTTTCCTCCAGATGGAGCGCAATATCCTTGAGGGAAACACCCCTTTTCTCAGTGTAGGCCTTTCGGCGGTCCATAAGGCGCACTTCCTGGCCGCTTTGTTTTTGCGGCAGCAGGAGCCGTTTTTGGTGATCACCAAGGACGAAGGGAGCGCTACCCGCTTGATGGAGGAGATCAACCGGATCGCAGGGGAACAGGCAGCGATTTTATTTCCCTACCGGGATATTTCCTATCGGTCGAGTGAAGTGGCGTCGAGAGAATATGAACAGCGCCGCCTCGGCGTCTTAAGCAGGATCGCCGCGGGAGAAGCGCCTATTGTAGTGACATCCATTCGGGCGGTGATGACGCCTACTATCCCCAAAGAGGTGTTAGAGGAAAACACCTTTGCCCTTTCGGTGGGGGATACCATTCCTATGGAACATTTGCTGCAACGGCTGACGGCGGCGGGATATGTACGCCGCCCCCAAATTGACGGCGCCAGCCAGTTTTCCCTCCGGGGCGGCATTGTGGACCTCTTTCCTCCCCAGGAGGAGCGGCCGGTGCGTATCGAGTATTGGGGCGACGAGATCGACAGCATCGCCTATTTCGATTTGGAGACCCAGCGCCGTAGTGATTCGTTAGACAAGATCTCTGTTTCTCCCGCCAACGAGGTGATCCTCCCCCTGCCGGTGCTGAGTGAAAAATTAGAGGCATTGGAGCGGTCGGTTTCCCGAAGAAAAAACGCAGACGAGATCCGGGTGTTTTTACAAAAGGAACGGGAGAAGATCCAGGCGGGGATCCCCTTTGAGACGCTGGATCCCTATTTCCCCCTGGCTTATGGTAAGATAACCACTCTTCTCTCCTATTTCCCCGGAAATGTGCCCCTCTTTTTAAGCGAGACCGGCGAGATCAAAGAAGCCGCCAAAGAATTTTTTTCCCAGTATCGGGAAGATATCAAGCTTTTGTTTGAGGAAAATGTCCTTTTCCCCGGTCTGGATCAGTACGCGGTGGAATACGAGACATTAGAAGGAGAGTTTTCTCGTTTTCGTCTCGCCTATCTGGAGACCTTTATGAGGGGCAACTTAGGACGGCTCAAAGAGATCATTACCTTTTCGCCGCTGCAAAATCCATGCTGGAGCGGCGACCTTTCCCTTTTGGACAGCGATTTGAAGCCCCTTTTGGAGGAAGGGTATTTTGTGGCGATTTTGACCGGCTCCGCCCGCGCGGCGCATGGGTTGGAACGGGATCTTGCCGACCGGGGATATCCGGTTAGGGCCCAAAAGGATGTGGAGACAGACCTTCTTAAAGGGCAGGTCTTTTTGCTCGAAGGCGCCCTTTCCGCTGGTATGACCTATCCCGAAGCCAAAATTGCCGTTATTTCCACCGGACGCAGTGTGGCGCCGATTTCCAGACGTCGTCCAAAAAAGAAAAAGGGAGAGGAGATCCGTTCCCTCTCCGATTTGAGCGTGGGGGATTATGTGGTCCATGTAAGCCATGGCATCGGCGTTTTTGATGGGATCCATAAGCTGGATCTCCATGGTGTTATCAAGGATTACATCAAGATCCGTTACGCCGGTGCAGATACCTTATATGTGCCGGTGACCCAGCTGGATATGGTGTCCCGGTATATCGGTCCCAAAGAAGACAGCAAGGTCAAGCTCAACCGCTTAAACAGCGGGGAATGGCAAAAGACGAGAAGCCGGGTCAAAAAAGCGGTGGCGGAGATGGCGGAGGAGCTCATCGCCCTTTACGCCAAGCGGCTAAAGACCCCGGGGATCGCCTTCGACAAGGATACCGACTATCAAAAGGATTTTGAAGCTTATTTCCCCTATGAGGAAACCGAGGATCAGCTTCGCTGTGTGGAAGAGATCAAAGAGGATATGGAAAAACCAAATCCCATGGACCGGCTTCTTTGCGGAGATGTGGGATTTGGAAAAACAGAGGTGGCGCTGCGGGCGGCATTCAAATGCGTTTGCAGCGGGTATCAGTGCGCCATTTTATGCCCCACCACCATTTTGGCATGGCAGCATTACCAGACTCTTTTAAATCGCATGGGGTCTTTTCCGGTGGAAATTGAGCTGTTAAGCCGTTTTCGGACGGCGAAGGAGCAAAAGGCGGTAGTGGATAAGCTGCGCCGGGGGGTCGTGGATATTGTAGTGGGCACCCATCGGGTGGTGTCCAAGGACGTCCAGTTTAAAAAGCTGGGGCTTGCTATTATCGACGAGGAACAGCGGTTCGGCGTCACCCATAAGGAGCGGTTCAAGGAAATGTTTGCCGGGGTGGATGTGCTTACCCTTTCGGCGACGCCCATCCCCCGGACGTTGAATATGGCCATGTCCGGGATTCGGGATATGAGCGTGATCGAAGAGGCCCCTCTCAATCGCCAGCCGGTCCAAACCTATGTCATGGAGCATGAAAACGGGGTGATCTATGAGGCGCTTCGACGGGAGCTTCGCCGGGGCGGCCAGTGTTACTATATCCATAACAACATCGAGAGTATTTTCGCCCGCGCCGCCCGAATCAAAGAGGCACTTCCCGAAGCCCGGGTAGAGGTAGCCCACGGACGTATGGGAGAGGATGATCTTTCTAGGGTCTGGCAGAAACTGATGGAACAGGAGATCGACATTCTGGTCTGCACCACCATTATTGAGACCGGCGTAGATGTCTCCAACGTCAATACCTTAGTGATTGAAAACGCGGACCGGTTCGGACTGTCCCAGCTTTACCAGCTCAGGGGACGGGTAGGACGAAGCGCTCGCCGGGCCTTCGCTTACTTTACTTTCCAGCCGGGGAAATCCTTAAGCGAAATCGCCGCCAAACGGTTAGACGCCATTCGCCAGTTTACCAAATTCGGTTCCGGATTCCAGATCGCTTTGCGGGATTTGGAGATCCGGGGCGCCGGAAATATTCTCGGCACCCGCCAGCATGGACATATGGAGGCGGTGGGGTATGACATGTACCTTCGCCTGTTAAACGAGGCGGTGGCGGAAAAACAGGGTCAGACGGTAAATGCCCGGCCCTTGGAGTGTCTGGTGGATATCCGGTTGGAGGCCCATATCCCCGAGACATATATCGAGGATCAGGCACAGCGCATCGACGTATACCGGAAAATCGCTTCGGTGCAGAAAAAAGAGGACGCTTTGGATGTGGTGGATGAATTGATCGACCGGTTCGGAGATCCTCCCAAGTCAGTCCAGGGACTTATCGACGTAGCGCTGCTGCGCAATACCGCCGCGGCCTTTGGTTATAGAGAGATCACCCAAAAAAGCGATGCCCTTTGGTTTATTCCGGAACAGATCGATTTAAACCAGTCGGTGGAGCTTTGTAACCGGCTCAAAGGGCGGGCCAGCATCAATGCCTCTGCTCCTCCCGCTGTGACCGTACGGCTCAAGGGACAAAAGCCTTTGGATGTTATGCGCGAGGTGTTAGAGCTTTTGGTACAGATCCGGGAAGAAAACGACGGAAGAGAAAAAGCGGACCGGTAACACCGGTCCGCTTTGCTTAAGGAAGGATGTGGGTCTGGATCTTTTCCCGGGTAAGAGGCCGCTCTTTAAGAGGATCGGCGCTGTATCCTACGGCAAGGGCTGCCAACGGTACAAAGCCCTCTGGAATCAAAAGCTTTTTCATCAGCGCGCTGTTTTGAGCAACGCCTCTGGCGGTCGCCGCCAGGTAAACGGATCCCAGCCCCAGATCTGCCGCCATCAGGTGCATATTTTCCACTACACATGCCGCGTTGGCGATACCGTTATTATTGGAACAAACAAGGATCAGGGTAGGAGCGTCGTAAGTGGGCCGCATTCCCGGTTTTCCCAAAAGGGCAGCCGCCGCCTGGTTGATTTCATCCAGAAGGGCGGGATTTTGCACCACTGTCATTGACATTGTGGCATACATGCCTCCCCCTACCGGCGCGGCATTTCCCGCTTTTAAAATAGCGTCTAACTGAACGTCTGAAATGGGTGTCGCCTTGTACTTGCGGCAGGATCGACGCAAAGCAATGGCTTGGATCGTTTCCATAAAAACCTCCTTTTCATTTGACGCTTTGCTGTTTGGGAAAGCGTCCGGTTTGAAGATAGAAAAAAGACCGGCAGACCGGCCTTTTTTCTTACCGAATGATCTCGGTTTCGATCTTTTTGGTAGTCAGCTCCCGTTCCTTAAGAGGTTCGGCGCTGTGTCCCACTGAAAGCGCGCCCAAAGGAAGGAAGCCCTCGGGAATATGGAGCTTTTCCATCAGCGCTTGATCCTTTCCGATACCCGCGGGGACTCCCGCCAGATAAACGGAGCCTAACCCCAGGTCGGTGGCCATCAGGTGCATATTTTCCACTACGCATGCCACGTTGGCAGCGCCTTCGCCGTTTTGGGAGCAAACCAGGATCAACGTGGGCGCATCGTAGGTAGGCCGCATATCCGGTTTTCCGAATAAAGCCGCAGCCGCCTTGTTGATCTCGTCGAGGAGATCTTTCTTTTGAATGGCGATGATTTTTAAGGTCTCAAACCGTCCCATCCCTACGGGAGAAGCGTTTGCCGCCTTTAAAATGGCGTTTAACTGGATGTCTGAGAGGGGTTCGTCGGTATAGCTCCGACAGGACTGACGCAGAGCAAACATTTTTACGGTTTCCATAAAAGCCTCCTTTGTATCAAAACAACGATCCACTTTCAGTATATCAAAAATTTTTTTGTGCTTCAATGGGCAAAAAATACAGAAAACCTTGATTTCTTTTGCTCTTTCGGGTATCCTTAAAAGGAAGAAAAAGGGGGATGCATGTATGAACTGGGCGGAAATTTCTATTGCTACCACAACCGAAGGCATCGAGATCGTCAACGGGTTTTTAATGGCGCACGGCGTCAGCAGCGTTATGATCGAGGACGCCAATGATTTCAAAAGCTTTCTTTCGGACACGACGGTCCACTGGGATTATGTGGAGGAGTCTTTGATGGCCCTTTCCGAGGCGGAGACCAAAATCAAGTTTTATCTTCCCGATACGCCCCAGGGCTTTGAGACGCTAAGCCAGATCAGGACCGACCTTCCATCCCTTTTGGCGGATGTGGATCTGGGTACCCTGGAGATAAATATCTCCTACCGGGAGGAGGAAGAATGGGAGACGGCGTGGCAAAAGTATTACCATCCTATTGAGATCAGCGACCGGCTGGTGATCGTCCCTGAGTGGGAGACCTATACGCCAAAGGAAGGGCAGAAAGCGCTTCTTTTAAATCCGGGGATGGCGTTCGGTACCGGAAGTCACCAAACCACCAAGCTTTGTTTGCAGCTTTTGGATCAGGCCGTCCGGCCCGGGGACCGATTGCTGGATATGGGCTGCGGCAGCGGTATTTTGTCCATTGCCGCAAGACTTTTGGGAGCGGATGAGGTGACCGGCGTAGACATCGACCAGCTGGCGGTCAAGATCGCCGGAGAAAATGCCGCCTTAAACGGGATAATGGATCACCGCTTTACGTTGTATTGCGGCGATGTGACCGAAGATCAAGAGCTGGCGAACAAATTAGGGGAAGCCCCTTACGATTTGATCACCGCCAATATTGTAGCCGACGTCATCAAAGGGATGAAGTCCTATCTGTACCGGTTTTTGCGTCCGCAGGGAACGCTGATCGTTTCAGGGATCATCAGCGAGCGAAGTGACGAGGTGGCGGATGCGCTGAAACAGGAAGGATTTATAGAGCTTGTCCGTACCGAGGACAGCGAGTGGACAGCGATCCGGTTTAAAAAAGAGTAAAAAGAGGAAAAACACGCATCCGAAAGGATGCGTGTTTTTAATGGTAGGTGCTGGCGTTTGAAAAGCCTTCTTTTAGCTCATCCATCATTTCAAAGCAACGTCCGGTTCCGATGCCGACACAGCGGACAGGAGATTCAGCGATCCTTACCTCTACGCCGGTATTGGCGGAAATCAGTGCATCCAGGCCCTTTAACTGAGATGTTCCGCCGGTCATGGTGATCCCGTTGCTATGGATGTCACCGATCAATTCGGGGGGCGTTTTTTCCAGCACCTGACGGACACTGAGTACGATCTCCGCCGCCAAGGGCCGGAACACCTCGAAAATTTCATCCTGGTGGATCTCGATTTGAATGGGATATCCGCTGATCAGATCCCGCCCCTTTACCGTCGTCTTCACCGAAGGATCCGGTTCATAAACACAGCCGATCTCCTTTTTAATGGTTTCCGCTACTGTGGTACCGATAGCCATTTTATATTTGGCCTGGATATATTTGACGATTGCTTCGTCGAAAGCGTTTCCGGCGATCTTCAGCGAGGTGGAGGTGACAACGCCTCCCAACGAGATCACCGCTACATCGGTGGTGCCCCCTCCGGAGTCCAAAAGCATCTGGCCTTTGGGAAGATGGATGTCCAGCCCCGCCCCAATGGCGGCGGCAATGGGCTCATCGATCAAAAAGACCTTCCGGGCGCCGGCGCCCATGGCGGCCTCTACCACCGCTCTGGCTTCTACCGGGGTAATGGTAGCGGGGATGCAGATGGCGATCCTCGGCTTTACGATAAAGGTTTTCGCCACCTTTTTGACAAACTCCTTGATAAGATACTCGGTAAAAAGGTGGTTGGAGATAACGCCGTCCCGCACCGGACATTCCGTCCGGATATAGTCGGGGGTTCTCCCTAACATCCTTAACGCTTCATGTCCTACTGCCACCACCCGCTCGGTACGGGTGTGGTAGGCGACGACACTGGGCTCCTCTAAAACGATCCCCTTGCCGCTTCGGTAAATAATGATTTTTGTCGTTCCTAAATCGATTCCCAAATCTATGGCCATATTCCGTTTCTCCTTTCCCAGAGAGTATGGACGTCATTGTGCTGTTTTTTCATCCGTTTCCCCATTTTCTATCATTATATCGGATTTTTCCTTGGGTTTCAAGCGGTTATCGGTAACCGCGATCACTGCGGCAAACACCGAATGGGCGCCGCTTTCCTTTAAAGTCTTGGCGCCTTCCTCCAAGGTTGCGCCGCTGGTTAAAATATCGTCTACCAAAAGGATCCGTTTTCCCCGGACAAGAGAAGGTTTCTCCACTGCGAAAGCGTCTATCAGATTGGTTTTTCTTTTTTCGAGAGACAAAGTGTGCTGGGCGCTGGTTTCCCGTGTTTTATCCAAAAGAGGCCGAAAGGGAAGCTTTGTTTCCTTGGCCAGATACTGCGCCAACAGCTTTGGAGGATTATACCCCCGTTTACGAAGCTCCTTTGGGCTCATAGGGATAAAGGTGACCCAGTCAAAATCCCGGTTTGGGATCTGTCTGGACAAGATCCGGGAGAAATTCCGACAAAGAGATGCCCGCCCTTCTCCTTTCATCCGTAAGATCCCGTCCCGCACACCCTCTTCATAAAAGGCGAAGGAGTATACGCCGTCCAAATACTTTCGATCTTTGCATTCGCAAAGAGGCTTTCCGCAGTAGGGACAGCAGGACGTCGTATCTTGAATTGCGTCGATACAGCTTTCACATCCGTCTTGAAGGGGATGGATGATCTCGTCGCAAAACGGGCAATGCTCCGGAAAGAAAAGCGCCATCACCCGACGAAACAGTTCATTCATAAGTCACGCCTCATCCCCGTTTCGAAGCATATGGCGCAGTCCGGTATAGCGCAGGGTCTTTCGGTTGTTTTCCACCATCGCCCGCACCTTGCCTTCGCTCCCCACAATGATCAACAGCTTTCGCGCCCGGGTAACGGCAGTATACAAAAGATTTCGAAAATACAGCTTGGAATAGCCGCCGAACAAAGGAAGGATCACTGCGTCGTACTCGCTTCCCTGGCTTTTATGCACCGTTACAGCGTACGCCAGCTCCAGATCGGCGGTAAGCTCCATCGGATAGATGCATATCCGCTCTTCGAAGTCCACAAGCATAGAGGAAGACGCCGCGTCGATGGTCAAAATGATCCCGATATCCCCGTTAAAGATCCCGAAGCCCACTTCCTCCCCTTTTTTCCACTCCATATCATAGTTGTTGCGGGTCTGAAGCACCTTGTCCCCTTCCCGGAAGGTACAAAAGATTCCCCGGTACTCCTTTTTGTCCTTGGATGGGGGATTGATCCTTTGCTGTAAGGCGTCGTTTAGTACATTGACCCCCATGCTCCCCTTGCGCTGGGGAGAAAGGACCTGGATCTGGGAAAAGGGAGAGTAGGAGTAGGTTTGGGGAAGCCGCTTGGACGCAAGGTCCACCACCGTTTGGATCACGTCGTTTTCCCGGCTTCTTCGAAGGAAGAAAAAATCGTTGTCTTTTTTGGAAAGATCAGGCATCTCCCCTTTTACGATGCGGTGAGCGTTTAATACAATGAGGCTTTCCGCCGCCTGACGAAAGATCTCTTTGAGCTCCACTACAGGGATTTTTTTGCTGTCGATCAAGTCTCTTAGGACATTTCCGGCGCCCACCGAAGGGAGCTGGTCCGAATCTCCCACCAAAATCAGCTTGCACGAGGGCTTGATCCCCCGAAGAAGCGCTTCAAACAAAAGGGTATCCACCATGGACATCTCGTCGATGATCACCGCGTCGGCATCCAGCGGATTTTTTTCGTTATGGACAAAGGTCAGATGCTCCCCATTGGAAAAATCCACCTCCAAAAGCCGGTGGATGGTTTTGGCTTCCCTTCCGGTGACCTCGCTGATCCGCTTGGCGGCGCGTCCGGTGGGAGCCCCAATAGACAAACGAAGCCCGTCCTCCTCCAAAAGGGATAAAATGCCGTTTAAGGTGGTGGTCTTACCGGTGCCGGGGCCTCCGGTGAGGATCATGATCCGGGAGGAAAGAGCGGTGCGGATAGCCTCCCTTTGAAGTGCTTCATAACGGATCCCAAGGGCTTTTTCCGCACGGTCGATCCGCCGGTCTGCGTTTTCTTTTGGGAAATTTCCCTGATCCAAAAGCATATTTAACCGCAGCGCGATGTATCGCTCCGCGCCATAGTAGGCGGGAAGAAACAAAAAGGGTCTTCTGGCGGTAAGGCAAAAAAGCTCCTCCGATTCCAGACGTTGATCGATCTCTATCGAAAAGCTTTCCTTGGAAAGCTCGGGAAGCAGCTTGACCCCTAAAGTCTCCACCTCTTCCCTTCCGAGACAGGTATGCCCATTTTGAAGATTGTGGCGCAGCACATAGCAGATAGCGCCGAACACCCGTCTCGAATCGGCGGGAGGAATGCCGGCTGACGCGGCAATGTTGTCCGCGACGGAAAAAGTCGCCCCCACATCATCGTCACAGAGAAGATAGGGGTTTTGCTTCACCAGATCCAGCGATAAGCTACCCCACTTTTTATATACTCTCACGCTTTGATGGGGTGTTAAACCGAAAGAGGTCAAATACATCATGACCTGGCGCATAGAAAAAAGAGCGCGCAAATTTTCCGCGAGCTCCGCCGCTTTTTTCTCCGAGATCCCTTTGACCTCTTTGAGCCGAAAAGGGGTTTCCTCCAACACCAGGAGGGTCTCCTCTTTAAAGGTCTCGATGATCCGTCTGGCAGTCGCAGGCCCGATCCCCTTCACCGCGCCGGATTCCAAAAACTTTTGGATCGCCGAAAGGTCCGCGGGGAGCTTTCGCTCGTAGATCTCTGCCTTAAACTGGTAGCCAAACCGGGGGTGGGTGGCGTAAGAGCCGGTCACTGTCAGTTCCTCCCCCGCCTGGACGCCAAAAAGAACCCCTACCACCGGCAGAAGTTCCTCATCGGTTTCCAATTCGATTACGGCGAATCCGGTTTGCTCATTTTCGTAAATGACCGAATCCACTGTCCCCGTCAGGGTCACTAAAGCGTCTTCTTTCATTTTCTTTTTCCCATAATGTTTTTAACGGCGTATCCGGTGAAACGATCCAAAAGCCTCTTTTTTCTATCTGATCCCGTTTGGTCTGGGAAAGGGACTGATCCAAAAAATATTTGGGACAGTTTCTTCCCCGCATCTCCCCCTCGTCCAAAGCGGAAAACCTGGTCACGACCAAAAAGATCCCTTCGGTCTTTTCCTCTTTGGAAAAGAAAAAGCAAAGGATAAAAAGTAAAAACTGCGCCACACCCAAAGCGCAGAAAATCAAAAACATGGCGATACCGATCCATCGAAGCATATCTTCACCTCCCTGATTCAAAATATGAAACAGGGAGGATTTCGGTCACTCTTCAGGGAAAAAAGGGTTTTTTCCCGCTATCTTAAAGAGCGTTTTTCAACGCTTTGGTCATATCGGTTTTTTCAAACGCCAGATCCAGTTCCTCTCTTCCCATATGTCCGTACGCCGCCAGCGCCCGGTAAATGGGACGGCGAAGATTTAACCGCTCAATGATCGCCGAAGGGCGAAGGTCAAATACCTTTGTTACCGCCTCTGCCAGCCGGTCGTCAGAGACCGTTCCGGTGCCAAAGGTGTCCACCATCACCGAAACCGGTTTGGCGACGCCGATAGCGTAAGCGATCTGCACCTCGCAGCGTTTGGCAAGCTTGGCGGCGACGATGTTTTTCGCCACCCAGCGCGCGGCATACGCGGCGCTTCGGTCTACCTTGGTGGGGTCCTTTCCGGAAAAAGCGCCGCCCCCATGGCGGGAATAGCCGCCGTAGGTATCCACAATGATCTTTCTTCCGGTAAGCCCGCTGTCTCCCTGAGGTCCGCCGATGACAAAACGGCCGGTGGGATTGATATAAAACTTGGTGTTCTCATCGATCAGCGACGCGGGAATGGTGGGGAGGATCACCTTCTCAATGATGTCCTTTCGGATCTGCTCCAAGGAAACGTCCTCCGCATGCTGAGAGGAAATCACTACCGTATCCACACGGACCGGACGGTCCTCCTCATATTCCACCGTGACCTGGCTCTTTCCGTCGGGACGAAGATAGGAGAGGGTCCCATTTTTTCTCACTTCGGTCAGTTTTTTGGCGAGCTTATGGGCGAGGGAGATGGGAAGGGGCATCAGCTCCGGCGTTTCGTCGCAGGCGTACCCAAACATCATGCCCTGGTCACCGGCGCCGTTTTCTTGCATTTCACCCTCGGTTTTTTCCTCTAACGAATGATCGACGCCCATGGCAATGTCAGCAGACTGCTCGTCAATAGCGGTCATCACCGCGCAGGTGGTTCCGTCAAAGCCGTACTTTGCCCGATCATAGCCAATGGAGAGGACCACGTCTCTGGCGATTTTCGGAATATCCACATAACAGCTGGTGGAGATCTCCCCCATCACCATAATCATACCGGTGGTGCAGCAGGTCTCGCAGGCTACCCGCCCCAAAGGATCCTGTCTTAAAATTTCGTCCAGCACCGCATCGGAGATCTGGTCACAGATCTTGTCCGGATGGCCCTCGGTGACCGATTCTGAGGTAAACAAATGTCTTGCCATAAAATGATACATCCTTTCTTTTGGGCCCTTTTCATACAAAAAAGACGCCCGGTTTTTGGTCGAGCGTCTGTCAGTTTAAAAGAAACCTCATCTCTCGACAACGTCGCAGGAAATGGCACCTTGCTTTCGCAGGTTGCCGTGACTTCACGGGGCCTGTCCCTCCGCCACTCTTGATAAGGCAATTATCGGGAATATTATACCGGATTTTTCCCGTCCTGTCAACTTCTTTTCCGCCGACTGCGCCGTTGCAGCGCAAAATAAAAAAAGCAAAGTTTTTTAAAAACCTCTTGCAATTTTTCAAAAGATGGTGTAAAATAAGATGCTGTAAGCGCCGGTGTGTCGGAATGGCAGACGATGCGGACTCAAAATCCGTTGGTGGCAACACCGTGTGGGTTCAAGTCCCACCACCGGCACCAAAAATCCCGAATGCGATCGCATTCGGGATTTTTTATTTATTCCCTGTTTACTTTTTGCTGAACTTGTCGGGACATTTTTGAAAGGGAATAATGAAAAAGGTAAGTGCGCCGCAAAGCGGCACGAATTTTATACACAGGAAAATAACACTCCCTTTTTCTTTTCCAATCCATCTAAAGCACTGCGTTAGAACGCAAGAAAATATGCTGAAACCGGCGCTGGCATCGGTGTGTACGACAGGGGGAGCCTACGGCTTTTGCGCTTTGACCAAAAGCATCATAGGGCGCCGCATCTCTTCTCCCATACCGGGAAGCTCGCGCCATTCCTCGGGGGGCATAACCTCCTCTATCGCCTGAAGCAAAAAGCCGTTTTCCAAAAGACCGTTTAGGATCTGGGTCAGGGTATGATGCTGTTTTTCCACGATCTGACCGATAAAAAGGGTATTTCGTTTCCCCGGGAAGAAATACCGGTCCACCGGCCAGTAAAGAGGTCTCCCGTTGGCGTCGTAAATCCAGTCCTGACGGACACCGGCGGTAAACACGGGGTGTTCTATATTAAAAAGAAAGCAGCCGCCCTTTTTCAGCGTCCGAAACACCTTCCCGTAAACGGCGTTCAGATCCGAAATATAATGAAGCGCCAGATTGGAGATCACGAGATCGAAGGCTTCCGAAGGGTATTCATATTCCTCAATACCGCAAACCTGGTAAGTGATGGCTTGTTCCCGGGTCAGTTCCTTTGCTTTTTGGATCATCTTCTCGCTGTTATCGATCCCGATAACGGAGGCTGCGCCCATTTGCGCGGCATACCGGCAATGCCATCCATACCCGCACCCCAGATCCAATACCGCTTTTTGGGAAACATCGGGGAATAAAGATAAAAGCTGATGCCATTCTCCCGCGGCGGAAAGTCCCTTTTTGCTTCTCTCCATTTGGGCATACGCCGCAAAAAAGAAAGGGTCATCGTAAACAACTGCCATATCGTTCTCCTTTCTCTGACTGAAAACAGCTATACCGCCGGCAAAAACGACAAACGGCGAGAAAGCCGGTGAAGCTGGTAATAGTATAACGGAATCAACAATGCCACCGCTGCCGTCCATGCGGCAGGATTGGCAAAGCAAACGGCGGTATAACCGTAGCCACCTACAAAACAGAAAGCGATCGTCGTCCTCGCCGCCAGCTCAAACAGCCCCGCTCCCATAGCAGGAACACTGTATCCCAGTCCCTGGAGAGAATTGCGGTAGACCAAAAGAAGCGCCAGCATAGGGAAAAAGATCCCGTTGATGACGGAAAAGGCCATCACTTCATCTAAAATCGCCGTTTCCGAAGGATCCAAAAACAGATAGGCCATCTGTCTTCCGAACAAAGAGACCAAAAGACAGGCTGCCACCGCGTATGCGATACCGGAAAACGCGGCGCTTTTGATCCCTTTGCGGATCCGGTCGGGCTTTACCGCCCCTAAATTCTGGCCGCAGTAGGTGGCCATGGTGATCCCTAACGTCTCCAAAGGTTGTGTGAGAAGATTTTGGATCTTGCTTCCGGCGGTGACCGCCGCTACCGCGTTGGAGCCTAAGGTGTTCACCGCGCTTTGCAAAATGACGCTGCCAACCGCGGTGATGGAAAACTGTAGCCCCATAGGCACGCCGATAAACAGCATCTGACCGATGTGGATCCCATGGACGGCGAAGCTTTCCCGCTCCATCTTTAAAATGGAAAACCGCTTTTTCATATAAAGGAAGCAAAGGATGGCGGATACCGCCTGTGCGATCACCGTAGCGTAAGCCGCTCCGGCGACGCCGCTTTGAAAGGTTAAAATGAACAGACAATCCAACCCCACGTTCAGCACCGACGACAAAACCAGAAAGTATAACGGCGTCTTGCTGTCGCCCAAAGCCCGCAAAATCCCAGCCATCAGATTATAAAGCATGGTGACGCCGAGGCCGGCAAAAATCACGACGATATAACGGTAAGCGTCTTCGATAATATTTTCCGGCGTTTGGATCAGCCGTAGCACCGGCATGGTCAAAAGCACCGTCAAAACCGTCATCAAAACGCTCAGCACCAGCGTGATATATAAGGCGTTTATGACACAGCAGCGCATATTTTTATAGTCTCTGGCGCCGAAATACTGGGCGACCCGAATGGTCAGTCCGCTGCAGCAGCCAATCGCAAAGCCCAGCACCATAAAATTCAGCGAGCCGGTAGCACCCACCGCCGCCAGTGCGTCTACCCCCAGAAATTTCCCCACTAAAACGGTATCCGCCATATTGTAAAACTGCTGAAAAAGATTCCCGATCACTAACGGGATGGAAAACAGTAAAATCTGTTTGAGCGGATGTCCAACCGTCAAATCTCTTGTCACAGTGCTTCCCCCTTTTGATTGCTGCAAGTTATGATACAACGCTTTTTCACCGCTGTCAACCAGGAAAATGCTTCTGCGCGGCGTTTTTCCAAATCTTAGCGGTAAAAAGGGCAAACCGTTTGTTTTTTTAGGCAAAATGGTGCTTATGTTGTGCAGAATCGGGAAAAAAAGAAAACCCACTTGACCGAAAACCGATCCTATGATAGACTGAAAGTGAAGAGATTCCTGCGACTGACGGTTTTGTGGAGCCTACCACAAGGGAGCAGGAACTGTGATTTCGCCGACCGTCTGGGCAGCATCTTTTCTTGGATGCTGCCCTTTTGTTTTAGGGCTTTATCAAAGGAAAGATGTCCGTAGCAAAGGAGGATTTTTATGAATCAATGGTATGGATTTCAACAAGGCGTGTGGCAGGATCAAATCAATGTGCGTGACTTTATTCAACGAAACTACACCCCCTACACCGGCGATGAAAGCTTTCTTTCGCCGCCTACCGAGCGCACCGAAGCCCTTTTGAAAAAATTGGATGCGTTAACAGCGCTGGAACGGGAATTCGGCGGTGTTTTGGATATTGATACCCAAACGGTGACTTCCCTTTTGAATTATAAGCCCGGGTATCTGGATAAGGATAAGGAGATCATTGTCGGGCTGCAAACCGACCGGCCGTTAAAGCGGGGGGTCAATCCCTTTGGAGGCCTTCGGATGACGAGAGCCGCCTGTAAAGCCTACGGCTATGAGCTTTCCGAAAAGGTGGAGCAGGAGTTTTTATACCGTACCACCCATAACGACGGTGTGTTTCGGGTCTATACCGACGAAATGCTGGCGGCGAGACATTGCGGGCTGATCACCGGTCTTCCCGACGCTTACGGAAGAGGACGGATCATCGGCGACTACCGGAGAGTAGCTCTTTACGGTATCGACCGGCTCATTGAGGAAAAGAAAAAGGATAAGGTGGCAGTGGGCAAACGCCCCATGACGGCAGACACCATCCGCCAGCTGGAGGAACTGTATCAGCAGATCAATTTCCTCGGTAAATTGAAAGAAATGGCCGCTATGTACGGCTTTGACATCTCTCTCCCGGCACAAAACGCCAAAGAGGCGGTTCAATGGCTTTACTTTGGCTATCTGGGCGCCATTAAGGAGCAAAACGGCGCCGCCATGAGCTTAGGACGGGTATCCACCTTCCTTGATATCTATTTTGAGCGGGATCTGAAAGAAGGGATCCTCACCGAAGAGGGGGTTCAGGAGATCATCGACGATTTTGTTATGAAGCTGCGGCTGGCGCGGCATCTTCGCACCCCCGAATACAACGAGCTGTTTGGCGGAGATCCCATGTGGATCACTGAATCCATCGGAGGGATGGGCGAAGACGGGCGGACGCTGGTCACCAAAAGCTCCTTCCGGATGCTCCATACCTTATACAACTTAAAGCCCTCGGCGGAACCCAACCTCACCGTTTTGTGGTCCCAGGATCTTCCCGAGGCGTTTAAGCGGTACTGCGCCAAGGTGTCCTGTGATACTGACGCCATCCAGTACGAAAACGACGATCTGATGCGTCCCCGGTACGGCGACGATTACGGAATTGCCTGCTGCGTTTCGGCGATGAAGATCGGAAAGCAGATGCAGTTTTTCGGCGCCCGAGCCAACTTAGCGAAGCTTTTGCTTTTGGCGCTCAACGGCGGAAAAGACGAGCTGAAAAATATGCAGGTGGGGCCGGAAAATCCTCCCTATGAGGGCGAATATCTGGAATACGATAAGGTAATGGCGCTTTTGGATTTCTACCGTCCATGGCTTGCCCATATGTACGCCAGCACCATGAACGTCATCCACTATATGCACGATAAATACGCTTACGAAAAAACCCAAATGGCGCTCCATGACACCGATGTCCATCGGTTTATGGCCTTTGGTGCTGCGGGACTAAGCGTTTTGGCCGATTCCCTTTCGGCGATCAAATACGCGAAAGTCCGCTGCATCCGGGATCCGGAAACGGGGCTGATTACCGATTTCGAAACCGAGGGCGAATACCCCGCTTTCGGAAACGACGACGACCGGGTGGACAGCATCGCCAAAGAACAGATCGAGCGGTTTTACGAGGCGTTAAAGGAAACGCCCCTTTACCGGGACGCGGAGCATACCCTTTCCATTTTGACCATCACCTCCAACGTGGTGTACGGAAAGAAAACCGGTTCCACCCCCGACGGGCGGAAGGCGGGAGAGCCTTTTGCCCCCGGCGCCAACCCTATGCACAACCGGGAGAAAAACGGCGCGCTGGCTTCCTTGAATTCGGTAGCGAAGCTTCCTTACGACTGCTGCCGGGACGGGATATCCAACACCTTCTCCATTGTCCCCGACGCCCTCGGAAAGGATGAGGAAAGCCGGCTGGACAACTTAGTAAGCCTGCTTGACGGCTATTTTGCCAAGATGGCGCATCACCTCAATGTCAACGTCTTGAATCGGGAGACGCTGTTAGCCGCTTATGAGGAGCCGGAGAAGTACCCGAACCTCACCATTCGTGTTTCCGGGTATGCGGTCAACTTCTATAAGCTTTCGAGAGAACAGCAGCGCGAGGTCATCTCCCGCACCTTCCATCAGGTGATGTAATGGAGGGGCGCATTCATTCCTTCCAGTCTATGGGAGCGGTAGACGGTCCGGGGCTGCGGTTCGTGGTGTTTATGCAGGGCTGCGCCCTTCGCTGCCCTTATTGTCATAATCCGGATACATGGGATTTTTCCGGCGGGAAGAGCTATTCTGTCGAGGAGATCGTAAAAAAAGTGGAAAATTACCGCCCTTACCTCAAAAAAGGAGGCGTGACCCTTTCGGGCGGGGAGCCTTTGTACCAGGGGGAATTCGTCCTTTCTTTGCTCAAGGCGCTCAAAGAAAAAGGGTTTCATACCGCTTTGGATACCTCCTGCCAGGTTTTGGACGCTTACACCGACGCTATTTTGGACCATACCGATCTGGTATTGGCGGATGTTAAGGTGTTGTCCGACCGGTTTCTCTCTTACGGCTGGTCCAGAAAACGGGCGGAGGCTTTTCTGGATAAGACGAAAGAGAAAGGTGTTTCCGTCTGGTTTCGCCAGGTGGTGGCGCCCGGGCTCAACGATACCGAAGAGGATGTAAAAGCCCTATCGGCCTTTGCGAGGCAATACCCCAATGTGGAGAAGATCGAGCTTTTGCCCTTTCATAAGCTCTGCCTCGAAAAATACCGGTCGCTAAACATTCCCTTTCCCTTTGAAACGGTGGATGCTATGGAGAAAAGCCGGGTGGACGGCCTTTCCGCGTTGCTCAAAGATGGTTTGCTGTATCAATAAAAAGTACGTCCCGGGGCATATCTCGGGACGTACTTTTTTATTTGTTTTTTCCGCGGGAACGGCTTTTACTTGATTTCTTCTTTTCTATCGCAAGCAAGGCTTCCTCACGAAAGGCGTTGTAGTCCTCGTTTCCATAGCTTGCGGTATCTACAGGGAGATTTTTTTTGGAGAGCAGGTAGGCGGAAAGTTCACTGATAAGATAATGAATTACAGCGAACAAAGGAACGCCGATAAACATACCGAATACGCCCCAGAAGCTTCCGAACACGGTAATGGAGAAAATGACCCAGAAAGGAGAAAGTCCGGTGGAATCTCCTAAGATCTTGGGGCCGATGATGTTGCCGTCGATCTGCTGTAAGATAAAAACCATAATGGCAAACCACAAAGCCGTCCATGGATCTACGATGAGAAGGATCAAAAAGGAGATGGCACCGCCGATAATGGCGCCAAAGTAAGGGATCACATTGGTTACACCCACGATCACGCTGATCAAAACAGCGTAAGGCCAGCGGAAAACGCTCATAATCAGAAAGCAGAGCACACCGATGATAGCGGAATCCAAAAGCTTTCCGCCGATAAAACCGATGAAAATGGTGTTGCTTTTGCTTAGAATATCCCGGAGCTTATTGACCGCGGAAAGGGGCAACACCGCCGAAAGGATTTTTCGGCCTTGAGCAAAAAAGGTCTCTTTGGATGCCAGTATATAAACCGAAATGATCACCGCGAGAATGAAGTTATAAAGCCCGGTGGTCACCGATGCGACGCCCTGGGCAATGGCCGTCAAAGCGCCAGAAGCCGAAGAGCTTAAGGCGGTGATGAAATCTTCCAGAGAAGCAGAGATCTTTTCCAACAGCATAGGGAAAAGCTCCCCTTCTCCCAGATACACCGACTGATATTCCTGGATCAGGCCGTTGATCCATTTTTCCGCCGTCAGCGCCCAATCGGTCAGGATAGGTCCCAGGCTTGCGATACTGGCGGCAAGCTGAGGAATAACGATGCTGAAAAAGACGACCAGGATCAAAATGGCGGTAAGATAGGTGACCGCCACCGAAAGCATACGCACCGCTTTTCGGGAAAGCCGGTCTTTAGAGAGCTTTCGGAGAAGTCTTTCCGATGCCTCTAAAATGGGCGACAAAATATACGCAAATCCAAAAGCCAGTAAAAACGGCATCAAAAGCTTGATGATCTTAGAACAGATGGCAGCCAGCGCCGGGATGTTGGCGATCATCAAAACAATGGCGGCGGCAATGGCAATGACCACGATCGTATAAAACGCGATGGTGTTGTATTTTCGGTTAAAATCGATTTTCAAATCAGTCCCCCCTTGAAAACGATGCGCTACGCATTTTGAATCATCCGGTTACAGGCACTGATCAGCGCCTGTACCGAAGCGGTGGTAATGTCGGTATGGATGCCGGCGCCCCAGTATAACTTCTGATCTTTTCCGGTGACGCCTACATAAGCCAACGCCCGGGCATGGGAGCCTTCCTCCAAGGCATGCTCATTATAGATCATATTGGAGAAGGTCAGTCCCAGCGATGCCTTTAAGGTGTTGCTTACCGCGTTCAGGCTTCCGTTTCCTTTGCCATGGACCACCGTGAACTCCTCATTGATCCGAAGAGAGAGGGAAACGGTGACTTCGTCTTTTCCGCTGAAGGTACAGTCCAAAAGCTCCATGGGAGAGGAAAGGTTGACATATTCATGCTGGAAGGCGCTGAAAATGTCCTCGGGAAGAAGCTCCTTTTTGGATTTATCGGACAGATCTTTGATGTAGTAACCAAATTCCTCCCGAAATTTCGGCGGGATAAAATAGCCGTACCGGTGTGCCATCAGATAGCCGATGCCGCCCTTGCCCGACTGGCTGTTGATCCGGATGATGTCCTCTTTGGGATTGCGCCCGATGTCAGCAGGGTCGAGAGGAAGGTAAGGAACATCCCAGTAAGCGTCGGGATGGGTCTCCCGCCAGTCCATGCTTTTGGCGATGGCGTCCTGGTGACCCCCGGAAAAGGCGGAAAAAACTAACCGGCCTCCATATGGGTACCTGGGGGGCACCCGCATGCCCGTGACCCGTTCATATAAAGCGCAAAGCTCGGGAAGATGGGAAAAGTCCAGCTTTGGATCCACACCATGGGCATACATATTCAGCGCTAAGATCATCAGATCCACATTTCCCGTCCGCTCGCCGTTTCCAAACAAGGTCCCTTCCACCCGTTCGGCGCCGGCTAACAGCGCCAGTTCCGCGTCGGCTACAGCGCTTCCCCGGTCGTTATGGGGATGGATGGTCAAAACGATACTGTCCCGGCGGTGAAGATGGTCGGACATATACTCGATCTGGTTTGCGTACACATGGGACAAAGAACATGATACGGTAGCGGGAAGGTCGATATACATCTTTTTTTCCCTGGTGGGAGCGATCTTGTCGATGACCGCGTTGCAGATCTCCAAAGCGAAATCCATTTCCGTACCGGTAAAGCTCTCGGCACAGTACTGTAAGGTGATATCCGTTTTTGGAAGGGATCGGATGCATTCTTCGGCAGTATCCATAGCTGAGAGGGCAAGCGCCTTGACCTCTTCTCTGCTTTTTTGAAACACCTGTTCCCGCTGGGGCTTGGAGGTGGGATGATAGATATGGACAATGGCCTTTTTAGCGCCCCGAAGGGAGTCAAAGGTCTTTTTGATGATATGGTCTCTGGCCTGGGTGATGACCTGGATGGTGACGTCGTCGGGGATGCGGTCCTCCTCGATGAGCTTTCGTACAAAAGAAAACTCCGTCTCCGAGGCGGCGGGAAAGCCCACTTCGATCTCCTTAAAGCCAAGCTTGACCAGCATCTCGAAAAACTCCAGCTTTTCCTTTACCCCCATAGGGGTGACCAAAGCCTGGTTTCCGTCCCGAAGATCGACGCTGCACCAGATAGGCGGCGTTTCGATATAGTCCTTTTGCAGCCAGCGTCCTTCCGTTTTCGGCGGCAAAAAGTAATTTCTTCGGTATTTTTCTGCGTTTTTCATAGCGCGCTCCTTTTGTCTTTTACAGTCAGTCATATAAAAAACGCCTCGCTTTCCTTTCGGGAAACGAAGCGAAGCTCTCCGCGGTACCATTCCGTTTGGCAAAATGCCCACTCTCGCCGAAATACGGCGTTCTTTCTTAGATAACGGAGAAAGGATCCGTCTCTCCCTACTTACGGTTCAGGAGAGCGGCTCAGAGGCCAGCGACGACCGGTCAGAATCACCGCCTTCCAGCAACGCGGCTCTCTGCACATTCTGACACCGGCCCTCTTCCTCGTCAAAGCCTTTAGGAAAAGTATACCGGGTTTCCCCTTTTTTGTCAATGGCGAGGGGGAAAACTTTCGCTTTTCTTAAACATGTCTTTGCGCCCCGATTGCCAAAGACGCTTTTTCGCGGTATAATCCTATCATAAAGGGGGCGAAAATATGATTCAAGCAAAAAAGCTTCAGGAGATCGGGGTGCGGGGATCTCAGGTGATCTCACCCGAAAAGATAACGTTTGAAGAAAGGTTAAGAGCTTTTTGCGAACAAAACGCCTGCCGGCTTTACGGGAAGACATGGGCTTGTCCTCCCGCCGTAGGGACGGTGGCGCAATGCAAAAAGCGGTGCCTTTCCTATCAAAACGCGCTGGTGTTCAATGCGGTCTACCCGTTAGAGGATTCCTTCGATTACGAGGGCATGATGGAAGGGCACGACGCTTTCCAGGCGCTTTGTGACCGGTTATACGCGCTGATCCCCAAGGGGACGCCTTTTTTGCTCCTTTCCAACGAAGGGTGCAGCCGCTGTAAAGAGTGCACCTATCCCGAGCGTCCATGCCGGATGCCGGAAAAGCTGTTTCCTTCCTTGGAAGGGTTTGGCATCAATGTTTTGGCGCTTTCCGAGGCCGCCGGGCTTTGTTACAATAACGGGGAGAATACGGTGACTTTTTTCGGGGTGCTGTTTTATTAGGAAAAGCCGGGATATCCCGGCTTTTGCTTTTATCCGTCCAGTCCCAGCTTATCATAGGAACCGTCCGGGGCGATCCAGTAAACGGACACTCCGTCAAAGGTTTGAACCAGCTTTTTTCCTTCCTCTAACGGAAGCAAAAACAAGGCGGTGGAAAGGGCGTCCGCCAAAGCGGGATCGGCGCAAAATACCGTGACCGAAGCCCAGATATCGGCGGGATACAGGGTATCCGGGTCAATAATATGGGGGTAATCCTTTCCGTCTACCGTATAGTAGCGCTGATAGCTTCCGCTGGTGACGGCGGCGCCGGATACCGGAAGGGTCAAAGCGGTGCTTTCGGTATCAAAGGGATCCAAGATCCCGATGATCCAATCCTCCCCGTTTGGCTTTTCCCCTACCGTAATGACATTTCCCCCTAAGCTCAAAAGAAAGTTTTTGTCCGGATAACGCTCCTGGACCAGCTTGGAAACATATCCCTTTCCCAAAGCGCCGGCGTCGATTTGAAGGAGCGGGTCCAAAAGGGTAACGGTACCGTCCGCTTCATTTAACAGGATGCCGTCGATATCGGTGTGGGAAGCGGCGGCAAGGAGATCCTCTTCATAGGGCAGAGAAGCGTTTTCCAGGTCGGCTAAGCCTTCCTCCCGCTTTTGATGCCATAAGGACAAAACGCTTCCCAAAGCGATATTGACTTTCCCGCCGGTGAAAGCGTAGACTTCTTTGCCAAAGGAGAGAAAATCCAATAAAAAGGGATCCACTGTGACCGGTTTTCCGCCGGCATGGTTTATGGTGTAGAGATTGTTGACGCCGGGGTATTCCTCGTAGATGTCCAAAAGCCGATGGCAAGAGAGAAGAAACTGGTGCAGCTCGTCGGCGAAGGCGAAAAATTCTTCCTCGGTGTCGGTATAGGCGGTAAGGGTCACCGCCGTATCAAAGCAGTCGTAATAGGTGATGGAAAAAGGCTCTTTTGCCTGACAGCCAGTTAACGACAATAGAGAAAGCAAAACGCCGAGTAAACAAACGATTCGTTTCATAACATCCTCCTTAACGGATAACATCAGTTTCATTATAAGAGAAGGAAAAGAAAAAGTCGAGGGGAAAAAGATTTTCGCGCGTTACTGTTGAAAAATAAAGGGAGATTTTATATAATGAAAGGGACAGTCAATAGAATGGAGGTTATTCTTCCCATGATACGTTTTCTTGACCGTTCTTCTCTGGGTGCTCATGTGCCCCATCGGAAGAACACCAGGGAATCTTCCACGGCAGTGATGCCCGTACCCCAAAAGATTGTGCTGATGATGTCCCAGCATATCGGCGCGCCTGCCAATCCGGTGGTGAGCAAAGGGGACAAGGTGTATGTCGGTACGCTGGTGGGCGAGGCTCAGGGCGCCGTTTCCGCCAACATTCATTCCGGCGTTTCCGGTACCGTTGCGGAGATCACTGAAATGATCGCGTCCAACGGCAGTATGCAAAAAGCGGTAGTGATTACCCCCGACGGGGAGCAAACCGTCGATCCGTCTATACAGCCCCCCAAGGTCACCGATTTTAACTCCTTTATCGAAGCGGTGCGGCAAAGCGGCTTGGTAGGACTTGGCGGCGCGGGATTTCCCGCGGCGGTAAAGCTTTCCCCAAAAAATCTCGACGGGGTGGATACCCTTTTGATTAACGGGGCGGAATGCGAACCGTACATCACCTCGGACCATCGGGAGTTTATGGAACGAAGCGGCGATATCCTCGACGGGATCAAAGCGGTGATGAAGTATCTGAACCTGAAACAGGCCATCATCGGCATCGAGAAAAATAAGCCCGAAGCTATTGCGCTGATGCGGCAAAAAATCGACACTCCGTCCATTACGGTAAAGGTCCTTCCCAGCCGTTACCCTCAGGGTGCGGAAAAGACGCTGGTGGAAAGCTGTACCAAAAAAGAAGTCCCCAAAGGCGGGCTTCCGGCGGACGTAGGGGTCATTGTGATGAACGTGACCTCGGTGAGTTTTCTTTCCCGGTATCTGAAAACGGGAATGCCGCTGACCAAAAAGCGGCTCACGGTGGATGGCGATATCGTCAAAGAGCCGAAAAACGTGGAAGTGATCGTGGGAACGCCTTTTTCCGAGCTGATCGATTTTTGCGGCGGCCTGACGTCGGAGCCGGTGAAAGCCGTACAAGGCGGCCCGATGATGGGCGTTTGCCTTTTTGATCTCAGCTATCCGGTGCTAAAGCTCAATAACGCCCTTTTGGTGTTCGGCGAAAAGCTCGGGCATCTTCCCAAGCCTTCCCCCTGCATTCGCTGCGGGCGGTGCATCAACGGATGTCCCATGGGACTTTCCCCGGTGGAGATCGCTTCGGCGTATCAACGGGAAAATAAAGAGGAGCTTGCAGCGCTTCAAATCGACCTTTGTATGGAGTGCGGCACCTGCACCTTCGTATGTCCGGCGAAACGTCCGGTGACCCAGACGATGAAGCTGGCAAAAGAGTATATGAAAAAGGGAGGAAATGCGTAATGGCACAAAATTTGATCGTTTCCCCTTCCCCCCATATTGTACATAAAGACAATACGAGACAGATTATGCTGGACGTTTGTCTGGCGCTGATGCCGGCGCTGATCGCTTCGGTTTTGATTTTCGGCTACCGGGCGTTTATGTTGACGGCGGTGACGGTGGCGGCGGCGGTGGTTTTCGAGTATTTGTACCGGAAGCTGATGAAAAAGGAGTCCTCCATCGGGGATTGTTCGGCGATCGTAACCGGCCTCCTTTTGGCTTATAACCTTCCCCCTACCCTTCCTTTCTGGATGGCGATTATCGGCGCGTTTATCGCGATTGTGATCGTTAAACAGCTTTTCGGCGGTATCGGCTTCAACTTCGCCAATCCCGCGATCGTAGGGCGTATCGTTCTCGCCCTCTCCTTTACCGCGAAAATGACCACCTATTCGTATCCCGATAACGGTATCGACGCCTTTACCTCGGCGACACCATTAGCAGCGGCAGAGGATCCTTCCGCCTACCTGACCCTCTTTTTAGGCAACCACGGCGGCGTTTTGGGCGAGACCAGCGTGCTGGCGCTTTTGATCGGCGGCGTGTATCTGGTGATCCGCAAGGTCATTAGTCCGGTGCTTCCCATCACCTATGTGGCGACGGTGGCGGTGATGAGCCTTCTTTGCGGCCACGATCCTCTCTACCAGATCTTGTCCGGCGGCTTGATGTTAGGCGCCATCTTTATGGCTACCGATTACACCACCTCCCCCTTTACAAGAAAGGGCAAGCTGGCGGCGGGAATCTTTCTCGGCGTGGTGACTTGCCTGATCCGGTTTTTCGGAAACAGCGCCGAAGGCGTGTCCTTTGCCATCTTGCTGATGAACATCATACTTCCTTACATCAACCGGCTGACGCGGCAGAAAGCGCTGGGAGGAGGAAAAGCGAAATGATGAAATTACTCAAACCGGTGATTGTGCTGACGCTGATTTGCCTTGTGGCTTCCGCAGGCCTCGCTTACACCAACAGCGTCACCGCCCCTATTATCGAAGAAAACGAACGGATCGCCGCGGATACGGCGAGAAAGGCGCTTTTGCCGGAAGCGGATACCTTTTCCGAGGTGGAAGGAGAGTTTGAAGGGGTGACCGACGCGTACCGGGCGGACAACGGCGCGGGTTACGTCATTACCGGAACGGCCAAAGGCTACGACGGCCAGGTTCCGGTCATGGTCGCGTTCGATCCTGACGGAACTGTGGTTTCGGTGTATATCTCCGGCACCAGCGAAACTCCCGGCCTTGGGAAAAAGGTAGAGGAAGCGGGCTTTTTAAGCCAGTTTACCGGGCTGGCGGCCAAAACCCTTACCCTTTCCGAGATCGACGCCATCACCGGCGCTACCATCTCCAGCAACGCCGCGCTCACGGCCTACAACTATGCGGTAAGCGCTTATCTGACCCTCAAGGCGGGAGAATAAATGGGAAAATTTTCTACCTTTTCCAAAGGCCTCTTAAAAGAAAACCCGGTGCTGAAACTGGTGCTGGGGACCTGTCCCACCCTTGCGGTCACCACCCTTGCCTTTAACGGCATCGGTATGGGGTTGGCGGCGACCTTTGTGCTGATCTGTTCCAATGTGCTCATCTCCGCGCTGCGCAAGGTGATCCCCAACCAGGTCCGGATCCCCGCCTTTATTACGGTGATCGCCGCGTTTGTTACCATTGTCCAGATGTTGGTAAAGGTATTGCTTCCGGCGCTGGACGAGGCGTTAGGAGTGTTTTTGCCCCTCATCACCGTCAACTGCATCATTTTGGGCCGGGCGGAGATGTTCGCTTCCAAAAACCCGGTATTAGATTCCGCTTTGGACGGCCTTGGTATGGGGTTGGGATTTACCCTGGCGCTGACGGTTATGGCGTCGGTGCGGGAAATTTTAGGCGCGGGAACGTTGACCCTTCTTCCCGGCGTCACCTTTCAGATCATTCCCCAATCCGTGGATCCTTTCGGCATTATGATTACCCCTCCCGGAGGCTTTTTTATCTTCGGCGTTACCATGGCGCTTGTGATCTATCTTGAAGGAAGAAAGGGACGGAAGATCAAATTAGAAGCTTCCTGTTCTTCCTGCCCCGCCGCGGCGGGATGCCCCGGAGCCTGTGAAGGCTGTGACGGAAAAGGAGGCGAATAGGAATGTCCCTCGGTGTGAAGCTTGCCATGATCTTTTTGACCATGGTGTTTGTGGATAACTACGTTTTGGTACAGTTTTTAGGTATCTGTCCTTTCCTTGGCGTTTCGAAAAAATTAAACAGCGCCGTGGGCATGAGCGTCGCCGTTATCTTTGTTATGGTGTTAGCCACCGCGGTGACCTTCCCGCTATACGTTTATCTTTTGGAACCAAACGGACTTGGATACTTAAATACCATCGCTTTCATTTTGATTATTGCGACGCTGGTTCAGCTGGTAGAGACGGTGTTAAAGAAATTTATCCCCTCTTTGTACAAGGCGCTGGGCGTGTACCTGCCTCTCATTACCACCAACTGCGCTATTTTAGGCGTCACCCTTTTAAATATCGACAACATCACCGAAAACGGCTACGGCTTTTTGGAGAGCGTGGTCTGCGCGGCGGGCGCCGGCGTCGGCTTTATGCTGGCGATGGTGCTGTTTGCCGGCGTAAGACAGCGCCTCGAGGAGGCGCAGCCCCCCAAGCCCTTTGAGGGACTTCCCATTACGCTGGTTTCCGCCAGCCTGGTGTCTCTTTCGTTTATGAGCTTTGGCGGCATCATCGAAGCCATCTTCAACGGATAGGAGGAACAACATGTTAGCTGCGGTTCTTATTATTTCGGCATCTGGTCTCATTGGCGCGGTGATTTTGGTGGCGGCTTCGGTATTTATGCGGGTAGAAGAGGATTCCCGCATCGAAGAGATCCAGGGGGCGCTTCCCGGCGCCAACTGCGGCGCCTGCGGATACGCGGGCTGCGCCGATTACGCCAAGGCTATTGTGGAAAACGGCGCGCCGGTAAATTTATGTATCCCCGGCGGAGCGGCGGCGGCAAAAAGTATCGGCGCCATCATGGGTGTGGAAGCTGGCGAAGTGGAGCGGTTTAAAGCGTTCGTGACCTGCCAGGGAAGCTACGCCCATACCCGGGACAAATACGATTACGAGGGGATCGAAAGCTGTAACGCCGTCAACGCTTACTACAGCGGACGGACCGCTTGTCGTTTTGGCTGTTTAGGATACGGCGATTGCAAGAAGGTCTGTAAATTCGACGCCATCATCGTGGAAAACGGGGTTTCCCGTATCGACCGTTCCAAGTGTACCGGCTGCGGTGCCTGCGCCAAGGTTTGTCCCGACCATATTATCGTTATGCTTCCCGAAAGCGACAAGCCTACGGTGATGTGCGCCAACCGGGAAAAGGGCGCGCTGACGAGAAAGGTTTGCGACCGGGGCTGTATCGGCTGTATGAAGTGCCAGAAAAACTGTCCGGCCGGCGCCATCTCGGTGAAAAACAACGTGGCGTTTATCGACGAGTCTCTCTGCATTAGCTGCGGCCTTTGCGTGGAGCAATGCCCGGTAAGCGCGATCCATGTCCCTCCCAAGGCGGGACAGATCGTCGATTGATCCCTTTGCCGCCGCCGCGGAAAACGGCGGCGGTTTTTTGTAAGAAAGGAGCCAAAATGGTGCGGCGGGGCGATTGGATTTTGGCGGGCGCGTTGCTTTTGGCCGCCCTTTTTTTACTGTTTTCCCCTTTTCAAACGTATGGGCAGACAGTAGTGGTTTCGGTAAATGGTACGGTGATCGACCAATTCCCTCTGCAGGGGGAGGATCGGGATTTTTTCTACGAGGAGAAAGGCGTTTCCTTCACCCTTCGGAGAGAAAACGGCAAAGTGGCTATGGTACAAATGGACTGTCCTGACCAAAGCTGTGTCAAAACCGGGTACATCTCTCTTTCGGGAAGAAGCATTATCTGCCTGCCTAACGGTGTGACCGTGTCGGTAACGGGAGAAACGGAGGTGGATTTTGTCCTTGGATAGCCGCAATTTTTCTTCCCTTTCCCCCATCCGTCAGATGACCGTGGCGGCGCTGCTGTTATGTTTGGGCTTGATACTGAGCTATCTGGAACGGCTTTCGGGGATCGACGCCCTTTTGCCCTTTCCCGGCGCCAAGGTGGGCCTTGCCAATTTGGTGACGCTGTTTTGCCTTTACTTTACCGACCGGAAAACTGCTTTTTTGGTGCTGACGCTGCGGGTCTTGCTTCAAAGCCTTCTCTTTTCCGGATTTGGCGCTTTTTTGTACGGCTTTTTGGGAGGCAGTCTCGCCCTTTTGACTATGGCGCTGCTTCAAAAGGGATGGCCAAGGTCTTTTTCCTTTTTTGGGATCAGTATCGGCGGTGCGGCGGCGCATCAGCTGGGACAGGTTTTAGCTGCGGAGATGCTTTTAAAAACAGGTTCGGTGTTTTGTTATTTGGGCTGGCTTTGGATCGCCGCTTTGCTGACTGGCGGGACGATGGGAGGTATTTTTTCCCTTTTGTATCCTAGACTCAAAAAGGCGGTAAACTGGAATCCATAATATACAAATCGTATTTTTCCTCATAAAGTTTACAAACATGAAAAAAAGAGAGGATATCCTCTCTTTTCCTATTTACAGAAAATACATTTTCCGCTACAATAGGGTTTGTAACAATTTAGGAAAGAAGGTCGTATCATGGCGCTTGCCTTTCGCAGAGCACCAAGAAATCCTTCGGCAGAAAAGCTTTGGACGAAGGATTATCTGAAGATCGGAACCATTACGTTGTTTGCCAGCATCTGTATGCAGATGCTCATTTCCTCCTTTCCCATCTATCTGGAAAGCTTGCAATGCAGCGCGACGATGATCGGAAGCGTGGCAACGGGATACACCGTTTGCGCGATGATTACCCGGTTTGTGGCGGGAAGCCTGATCGACCGAAAAGGCCGTTTGATCGTCGGTGTGATTGGGTTGCTTTTACTGGGTATTCCCTTAATGGGGTATCTTTCCTTTCCTGTAGTGGCGGTGACGGTTTGTTTTCGTATGATCCAGGGCTTCGGCGCGTCGGCGACTACCATCACTACCGGGACTATGGTGGCGGATGTGCTCCCCAAAAGCCGTCTGGCGGAGGGGATCGGCTATTACGGGTTATTTACCTCTCTGGCGACAGCGGTAGGTCCCGCTTTGGCTCTTTCGCTGATCCATTATACTCCTAATGTAGTCTTTACGGTGGCTTTGGGCGCAGTGGCAGTTTCTTTCCTATTGATGCTGACCCTGCGGTATGAAAAAAGCCCTGCTTTTTTGGAAAAGATCGCGAGAGAGGATCAAGAGGAGCCGGCGGTCGCTTTGTCGGAATACAAAGGTGTTTGGAAGATCTTCGAGAAAAAAAGCCTGCCGTCAGCAGTGCTGACGCTTTGTATGGGTATTTGTACCGCGACATCGGTCAATTTCCTCGCCCTGTTTGCGACCTCACTGGGGCTCGAGGGAGTGAGCTTTTACTTTACCATCCAGGCGATCTTTATGGTGCTGGTTCGGCTGGTGGGAGGAAGGATCGCGCGAAAGATCGGCCAGTACAATATCCTGTTGGTAAGCTTTTTGACCATTATGGTGAGCTATCTTTTGATGTCCACCATTCATTCCACCGGCGTTCTTTACCTTTCGGCAGGAATCTATGGGATCGGCTGCGGTTTTTGCTGGCCCAACTTGAATGTGCTTGCTCTTTCCGGTGTTTCCCGTACTCGCCGGGGAACCGCCAATTCCACTTATTTTGCCGCTTATGACATTGGTTCCGGCTTAGGGGCGCTCATCTGGGGCGTGGTCATTGACCTGTTTTGGGAAAGTCCTTTTGGAGGATACCGGCCTATCTTTGTGATCTCTTCTGTTTTGATCGTGGCCTCAATCTTTTTGCTCCTTTATTTGAAAAAGCGGTATCCCTGCGAGCTGGACCGCTGATTCTAAATAAAAATGCCTTCGCATACAGTAACCCAGTGAGGTGAAATCATGCGAAGGCTTTCTTTTTTTGTGGTACTGGCTCTATGTTTGCTCGGTACAGGCGCTTATCCCGTGGAATATGATCTGATGCCGCCTCCCTATAACGCGACCTTTTCTCCGGCACTGATGACCTATCCTTTGAACAGTCCCCTGAAAACAGGGCGGATCACCGATGGTTTCGGGTACCGGCTGGATCCTTTTACCGAACAAGAGGATTTCCATTACGGCACTGATTACGCCGCAGCAGAAAATGATCCCATCTATCCGGTGCTTCAGGGGACGGTCCTCACTGTGGGGGAACATGAAAGCTACGGAAATTATCTTGTGATCGATCATTATAACGGGTTTACTTCTCTGTATGCCCACTGTAAAAAGATCTATGTAGAAGAAGGTGATGTGGTCAAGAAAGGGGACAAGATCGCGTCGGTGGGAGATACCGGCCGCACCACCGGTTTTCATCTCCATTTGGAGCTTCGGCTCAACGGCATCGCTTTGAATGCCGGGACCTTGCTGACGGTGAAGGAAGCATGATCTCTTTTTCGTTTTTTCACAGCCGGATCGAGCTGTATTTTTCTTTTCTGCTGGAACTGACCTTTCTTTATTTTGTCTGTGACGAATTTTATGGCGTTTGGTCGGTTTTGCTGAGCCTTCTTCACGAACTGGGGCATTTGACCGTACTTGCTTTGTTTCAAAGCTTTCCCAAACGGATCTCTTTTTCCTTTGGAGGGATCTGTATCGGAAAACGGGAAAAGACGCTGACCGATGGAAAGGAGGCGCTGGTGCTTTTCGGCGGGAGCCTTGCCAATTTTCTGTTTGCCGCCGCGGCATATGGCGCGGGTGCAGTCCCCCTTTGCGCATTATCCGCGCTTTTGGGGATCTGGAATCTGTTTCCTGTTCGGGCTTTGGATGGCGGCGGGCTTTTGACGCTGTTTCTTTTTCGAATCATGGATGTGTCGAAAGCATTTTTATGGGAGCGGGCCCTTTTCTTTGTTACCGGGGTACTGCTGGCGGCGGGGATGGTTTTTTTGTTTTTTGAAACCAAAAATCCCGCCTTTCTTTTTTTCGCCATTTATCTGGCTTTGCGGGGCGGATAGCATTTTGGTCGACGAAACCGGGAAAATGTGCTATACTGAGCGGGAAAGAAGGGATCGTTTTGTATTTTCGATTGGATCGCCGGCTTTGCGTGCTGTCTTCGAAAGAGGAAAAAACAGGGAAGCTGGTAGCGGTATTGACCCGAAAGGAAGCGGAAGAAGAAAAATCGCCGGAGGCGATGCTGGCGTTATCGATAAAAACCGGCGCTTTTTGCAAGGCGGAACCGTTTTTGGATCGGATTCAGGGCACGTTTTTTCTTCCTGTGCGGGAGGACCGGAAAAAAGAAGTCCGGTTTTGTTATATGATCCAAAAGGATCTTCTTTTCTTTTTGGATGACAGCGGTTTTGTACTGGAGACACTTTCCCAGATCCGGGAAAACAGGGAATGGGAGGAACCGGGGACAGGAAGATTGTTTTCTGATTTTTTGGAACTTTTGATCCAGTCTGACCGGGAGTATCTGGAAAAATTGGAGAACCGGATCGCAGAAACCGAAAATGAGATCCTCACCGGCAATGAGGAGCAGCATCTCCGGCTTTTGGCTTTTCGCAAAGAGGTAATGGCGCTGAATCATTACTATTCCCAGCTTTTAGACGTGGCCGAAGAGATGCAGGAGGACGAAAATCGATTTTTTAGCGGTGAAGAACAGCGCTTATTTAAGCTGTTCGGCGACCGGGCAAACCGCCTTTTTGAAAAGACCCAAATGCTTCGGGAATATTTGATGCAGCTTCAGGAGGTGTATCATTCCCAGATGGATATGCGGCAAAACCACATTATGAAAATTTTAACGGTGGTGACCGCCATATTTTCGCCTCTCAGTCTCATTGTGGGCTGGTATGGGATGAATTTTGAGCATATGCCGGAGCTGAGCTGGCGGTTTGGATATCCGGCCGTGGCGCTTTTTTGTCTGGCTGTAGTGGGAATTTGCCTTTGGATCTTTAAAAAGAAACGGTTTTGGTAATGAAAAAATTGGGAAAACGCAAAAGAATTTCTTTTTCTTTGTTTCTGTTTGTGGTAAGATAAAAAAGAAAGCCGGCTTACCGGCAAAAAAGGAGGAAGTATAAAAGATGAAGATCGGAATTTTAGGATACGGAAACCTTGGAAAGGGTGTGGAAAGCGCCATTCGCCAAAATCCGGATATGGAGCTTGTGGGCGTATTTTCGAGACGGGATCCCGCTTCGGTAGAAACCAAGGGGGCGCCAGTCTACCCTTTGGAAAAAGCGCTGGAGATGAAGGACCAGATCGACGTTTTGATCCTTTGCGGCGGAAGCGCCACCGACCTTCCCAAACAGACCCCCGAGTTTGCCAAATGGTTTAACGTCGTAGACAGCTTTGATACCCATGCCAAGATCCCCGAGCATTTTTCCAACGTAGACGCGGCCGCGAAGGAAGGCAATAAGGTGGCGGTAATCTCGGTGGGCTGGGATCCTGGACTGTTTTCTTTAAACCGGATGTATTTTGGCGCGGTCCTTCCCGAGGGCGTGGATTATACCTTCTGGGGCAAAGGCGTCAGCCAGGGCCATTCCGATGCCATCCGCCGCATTGATGGGGTTTTGGATGCAAGACAGTATACCATTCCCGTCGAGGAGACCTTAAACGCCGTTCGGAACGGCTCCATCAAAGACTATACCGCCAGAGAAAAGCACACCAGAGAGTGCTTTGTGGTGGCGAAGGAAGGGGCGGATAAGGAAAAAATTGAGCGGGAAATTGTTACTATGCCCAACTACTTTGACGAGTACGATACCACCGTTCATTTTATCTCCGAAGAAGAGCTCAAAAGAGATCACAGTGGGATCCCCCATGGGGGCATGGTGATCCGGAGTGGAAAAACCGGTTTCAACAAGGAAAATCGGCATATTTTGGAGTACCGCCTTCAATTGGACTCCAATCCCGAGTTTACCGCAAGCGTGCTGGTGGCGTTTGCCAGAGCGGCGTATCGGTTAAGCAAAGAGGGCCAGACCGGCTGCAAGACCATTTTCGATATTCCCCCCGCCTATCTCTCTCCCAAGAGCGGCGAAGAGCTGAGAAAGAGCTTGCTGTAATCAAAAAGAAAAACGGCGCATATGCGCCGTTTTTCTTTTTCCTTATGTTATACGCCCATACGGACCATATTTTTGAAGCTGACGGCTAAGCTGTCAAAAGGATCGCCGTTGCAGATGTCCTGCTCCACCACCACGTTTTGGATGTCGATGGCCCGGCAGGCATCAATGATATCCGGCCAGTCCAGATTGCCCTCGCCGATCTCGGCAAACATTTTGCAAACCTCTTCGATAAAGGTGGCGCCGCCGATGATCTTGTAATCCTTAAAGTGGACCGTTTTCATCCGGCCTTTGGCTTTTAAGATCCATTTCGCCGGATTCAAGCCGCCGCTGGCCAGCCAGTGGGTATCCAAAACAAAGCCGAAGATCTCGGGATCGGTTTCCTCGAACAAAATATCGATGCCCTTTCTCCCGCCGCCGAAGGAATAGCTTTCCAGCGCATGGGGATGGTAAACGATCCGCATCCCCTCGGGCTTCAGCGCTTCGCCGATCTTGTTGATGCATTTGGCGTAAAAGCGGTAGCCCTCTTCCGATTCCCGATATTCTTTGGGAAGTGTGGGAAGGTTGATCTCGTTGGTTTTGTAGATCTTCGCTCTGCGGATGACATCCTTTACCGCGTCGGGATTGGAAAGAAGAGCTTCGAAATTTCCGCCTACGGTGACATTGTACAACCCGTAGAAGGAAAGCATTTTTTCAAATTCCTCGTCGGTGATATAGCCTCTGGCGCCGCCCTGAACACAGTCATATCCGATCTCGGCGATTTTTTTGATGGCCGCTTCCAGATCCTTTCTGGTACCCACCAGATTGCGGACGGTGTAAAGCTGTACTCCTTTTTTCATAGGGATCCTCCTTTGTTTTTACAGTTTGTTTACGTTCTATTTCAGTATACAAAATCCCATCATAGATTACAAGAGATAAAATCACGGAAAAGAGAGAGTTCCTTTTCGCAAAATCCACAAAAGGTTTGAAAAGAAAGCGAGAATATGCTACACTAAAGAAAAAGGAGGAATGGATATGACGGTAAAGGAACGGTTTTTAAAATATATTTCGGTGCCCAGCCAGTCGGCGCATGACGTAGAAACGGTACCTACTACGCCCCGGCAATGGGATATGGCGAAGCTGATGGAAAAGGAACTCAAAAGCGTAGGGCTTGAGGATGTGCGGGTGAGCGACCATTGCTATGTGTACGGCGTTCTTCCCGCTACCGAAGGATACGAAGATGTGCCGGCGATCGGCTTTATTGCCCATATGGATACCTCTCCCGATTTTTCCGACGAGGGGGTTCATCCTCAGATCATAGAAAACTACGACGGCGGCGCGGTGACGTTAGGAGAAAGCGGCCTTGTCCTTTCTCCCGAAAATTTCCCCCATCTTCCTTCCCTCAAAGGAAGAACGCTCATTACTACCGACGGCACTACCCTTTTGGGGGCGGATGATAAAGCGGGCGCGGCGGAAATCGTAACCGCTTTAGAAGAGATCCAAAAGCGGAATATTCCCCACGGCAGGATCTGCGCCGGCTTTACCCCTGACGAAGAGGTGGGACTGGGACCGTCTTTCTTTGACGTAGAGCATTTCGGCGCGGTATGTGCTTATACGGTGGACGGCGGCAAAGAAGGGGGCATCAGCTATGAAAACTTCAACGCTGCGACAGCGGATGTCACCATTCGTGGCTTTGGCGTCCACCCCGGTTCCTCCAAAGACAAGATGGTCAACGCCTCTTTGGTAGGAATCGAATTCAACGCGGCGCTTCCCTCTTTGGAAATCCCCCGCCATACTGAGGAGCGGGAGGGCTTTTTCCATTTAACCGAAATGGAAGGGGACGTATCCAAGGCGGTGTTTCGGTATATCCTTCGGGATCATGACGGGCAAAAGCTCCAATACCGAAAAGATATCATGACCCATATTGCCAAGATCCTCAACGAAAAATACGGCGAGGGTACGGTACAGCTTGTTATAAAGGACCAGTATGTCAATATGATCGAAAAGATCAAACCCCATTTCCATGTAGTGGAAAAGGCGAGAGCGGCCATGGAGAGTCTTGGGATCGAACCCCGGAGCAATCCCATCCGCGGCGGTACCGATGGCGCGACTTTAAGCTATATGGGTCTTCCCTGTCCCAATTTGGGCACCGGCGGGTATGCCGCTCACGGCCCCTATGAGCATGTGACGGTAGAGGGCATGGAAAGCTGTACCGAGATCTTGATCCAGATCGCCGCCCTTTACGCCAAAAAGGAATAAGGAGGAAACGAATGCGCAAATTTATCATTGATACCGATACTGGAAGCGATGACGCGGCGGCTTTATTGTTGGCGGCGGCTTCCGAGGAGATCGAAATTTTAGGCGTCACTACCGTAAGCGGTAACGTTCCCTTAAAACAGGCGACGCTCAATGCGCTGATGACGCTGGAAACAGCGGAATGCGGCGCTAAAGTATACCCGGGCGCGTCGAAGCCTTTGCTCCGGGAACCGGTCCATGCCGCCAATGTCCATGGCTTGGACGGCATGGGAGATCGGGATTTAGTGCACCCATCCAAAATGGCGGAGGACCAAAACGCGGTATCCTTTCTGATCGAAACGGTAAAGAAATATCCCGGCGAAGTGGAGATCGTAGCGTTAGGCCCGGCGACCAATCTGGCGGCGGCGATCGTCAGCGACCGGGAGACATTAAGTAAAGTCAAGCATATCTGGTCGATGGGAACGCCGGGCTTCGGTCCCGGGAACGTGACGCCGGTAGCGGAGTTTAACGTCTTCGCCGACGCGGAAAGCTACGATATCCTTTTGCGGTCAGGCATCCCTCTGACCTTGATCGGCTTCGATCTTTGTCTCGGTGACGCCATTTTTACCGAAAAGGATATGGAAACCCTGTATCAAAAAACAAAAATGTCCCAGTTTGTTTACGACTGCACCGCGGCGGTGCGGGGGTATAATCTGGAAAAACGGGGCGAAGCGGTGGTGGACATTCCCGACGCCGTGGCGATGGCCGTTGCTTTGTGGGAGGATCTGGTAAAGGATTCTCTGACCACATGCTGCCGCTGCTGCTATAAAGAGGATGCCTCTTATGGCCAGGTGGTGATCTATGATCCCGCTTTAGCGCTTTCGGGAGAAGGAAACGACGGCGCGCCTAACGCCACCGTGGTTCGAACCATCGACGGGGCAAAATTCAAAAAGCGGTTTTTAGAAGCCCTGCTGAAAAAATAAGAAAAAACGGCAAAAAATGGAAAAATGTTTCCAAACTATGTTCAATTACAATAAGATAAAAGCAAAAAAACTAATCATAATCACGAAATTTATGAAAAAACCAAGAAAATTACCAAAGGAATTGACGCAACCGTATAAAATATTGTATAATTATTCTGGTTTCCATTTGAGATTGAAAGGAGATTGAGTAACATGGGAGCTTTGAAACCGGTAAAAGTAGGTTTGATCGGATGCGGCGCCATCGCCATTCGCTCGTATATGCCTACCATCCTAAAGAAATACAACATGATCGATATGGTCAAATGTGCGGATACCGTTCCGGAACGGGCGGCGCTGTTTGCCGAGAAATTTGGTATGAAGGCCTGTACCAACGAGGAGATCTATAACGATCCCGAGATTGAAGTGGTGCTGAATCTGACCTATCCCACCTCCCACTATGAGGTGACCAAGGCGGCGATCGAGCATGGAAAGCATGTCCATGCCGAAAAGATGATGGCGGTTTCTTTTGAGCAGGGCCAGGCGCTGGCGAAGCTTGCTGATGAAAAAGGTGTTTGGTATACCCAAGCTCCGGATACCTTCTTAGGCGGCGCGTGGCAGACGGCCAGAAAGCTCATTGACGACGGCTATATCGGCGACCCCATCGCGGTACACTGCTTAGTGACCAGGGGCAACATGATCCTCGGCGGCGTTCAGGGCAAGAGCACCAGAAGAGAAGTCCCCGAAGAATACCGTGAGAAGACCTTTGCGATGATGATGGGTCTCCCCGGCGAAAATCCCAGAGGACCAGAGGGAAGCGGCCTGCCTTTCGATATGGGCGGTTACTATTTACATAACCTCATCAATATGTTCGGTAACATCAATCGGGTTTCCGGTTATGTGAAGACCAACATCAAGAAGAATCAGAGCTTTGATCCCTTAAACGAGTTATATAAATCCGATATGGAAAACGTCGAGCCGGATACTTTAGTCGGTTCTCTCGAGTTTGATAACGGCGTTTACGGTTCCATTATTTTCGCCAGCGGCATCGACGCGATGGCGGATCAGAAATTCGTGGTCTACGGCTCTCAGGGCACCTTGGTTTGCCCCGACCCCAACTACTTCGGCGGTCCCGTATACATTCAAAGCGGCAACGGCAAACAGGTGGGCTACAACCCCAACGCGGGCCAGGATTCGGTTCCCATGTTTGAAGTTCCCCCCATCTACGGCAATCTGGATGAGTCCAGAGGCATTGGTCTGGTTGACCTGGCGTTTGCGATCCGCAACGGAAGAAAGCCTCGCTGCCATTACTCTATGGGCCATCAGGCGTTTGAAGTGGTTCATGGCTTGATCGATAGCTGCAAGAACAACGTCAACCACAAGATGGTAACTAAGGTAGAGCGTCCCAAAGCGGTTCGTCCCGGCTTCAAAGGCGGTATGGGCGGCGGCGGAATGTCCCAGCAGTCCTACTTTGACGACTAATTCAGTCTGTAAAACCTCCCGGTTTTTGCCGGGGGGTTTCTTTTTTGAGAAAGGCTAAATTCCTTAAAACAGCATTGATTTCCGTAAAAAAGGCTGTTATACTGGGAATAACTGGTAAAAAAGGCTTTATCCTTTGTATTTTTAGGCAAAAGCACAAGAAAGGCGGGACATTGATGGGAAAAGCGAACGTAAGATTGGGGTATGCACCCACCAGACGCAGTATTTTCAGTGCGCCGGATGCGGTAAAATATCGAAATTTGACCAGAGATAAGCTGGAAGAGATGGGGATCGATTTTGTTGATATCGATGATATCAACCCGGAAGGGTTGCTGTATGACGATAACGATGTGAGCCTCATAGCGGAAAAATTCCTTCGGGAACAGGTGGACGGTTTGTTTTTGGCCCATTGTAATTTTGGAACCGAGTATGCAGCCGCCCGTCTGGCAAAGCGGTTAGGCGTCCCGGTTTTACTTTGGGGTCCGAGGGATGAGCGCCCCGACGAAAAAGGGATCCGCCTTCGGGACAGCCAATGCGGGCTTTTTGCGACCGGGAAGGTACTGCGCCGGTTTCAGGTGCCCTTTACCTATCTGACCAACTGCCGGTTGGAAGATCCGGAATTTTCCCGGGGGATTTTGGATTTTTGCGCCGTCTGCAATACGGTGAAAACCTTTCGCCAAATCCGGATCTTACAGATCGGTCCCCGCCCCTTTGATTTTTGGTCCACAATGTGCAACGAAGGAGAGCTTTTGGAAAAATTCAATATCCAGCTTTCCCCTGTCCCCCTGACGGAACTGAAAGAGGAGATGCGGGCCGCTAAAACAGAAAAAACCGAGGTAGAAAACGTCAAGGCGTTTTGCCGGGCACAGATGGAGATCGGCGTCACCGACGAGGAACTGACCACCATAGCCGCCTTAAAGGTAGGGATCCGAAGGTTAGCGGATCGCTATGGCTGTCAGGCAGCGGCGATCCAATGCTGGAACGCGCTGCAGCAGGAAATCGGCATCATGCCATGTGCCGCCAATTCCCTTTTAAACGAGGAAGGATTTCCGGTGGTGTGTGAAACGGATATCCATGGCGCAGTTACCGCCCTTTTGGTGGAAGCGGCAGCCCTTGGAGAAACGCCATCCTTTTTTGCTGACTGGACGGTGCGGCATCCGGATCTGGAAAACGGGGAGCTGCTGCAGCATTGCGGTCCATGGCCCGCGTCATGCTTGCAGGGAAGGCCTTCTATCGGCTATCCCCTGGCCTTTGATTATCCCGGCGCGGTAGAGGGAGAGGGAAAACATGGCCTTCTTTCCATCGCCCGGTTTGATGGGGATAACGGAGAGTATCGGCTCTTACTGGGCAACGCAGAAGGGATCAGCGGTCCCTATACCAAAGGAACCTATCTTTGGATCCAGGTGGAAAACTGGAAGCGGCTGGAAGCGAAGCTGGTAGAAGGGCCTTATATCCACCATTGCGTGGGGATCCATCGGAATGTAGTGCCGGTTTTATATGAGGCATGTAAATATATCGGGATAACGCCCGATCTCTATGACCATAACGAAGAACAGATCCAGGCGTATCTGAGAGGAGAATAGTATGAACGCAAAAGCAAAAGCTTACGCGCTGCGGCGTGAGGTGCTGGATATGGTTTACCGCTCTAAGGCGGGGCATATCGGCGGAGATTTCAGCGTAATGGAGATCCTGACGGTGCTGTATTATGATATTATGGACATTACGCCGGAAAATTTCTCCTCCAATGACCGGGATCATTTTATTTTAAGCAAGGGTCATTCGGTGGAGGCGCTTTACGCTGTCCTTTCGGATCGGGGCTTTTTCCCGAAAGAGGATCTGAAAACGGTTTCCACCTTCCAAAGCCCTTATATTGGCCACCCCAACAACAAGATCAACGGCATCGAGATGAATTCCGGTTCGTTGGGTCATGGGCTGCCGGTGGCGGTAGGAATGGCGCTGGCGATGAAATTGGATCAAAAGCCCCACCGGGTGTATACCGTGCTGGGAGACGGGGAATTGGCGGAGGGTTCTAACTGGGAAGGCGCCATGGCGGCGGGACATTACCATTTAGACAACCTTTGCGCGGTCATTGACCGAAATGGGCTTCAAATTTCCGGAACTACCGAAGAGGTGATGACCGCTGAGGATGTGGAAAAACGGTTTTCCGCTTTTGGATGGGAGACCGTACGGGTCGACGGCAATGACTGCGACGTGCTGAAAGCCGCCTTCCAAAAGGCCAAAGAGACGAAAGGAAAGCCCTTTTTGATCGTAGCGGATACGGTCAAGGGCAAAGGTGCCTCCTTTATGGAAAACCGGGCCGGATGGCATCACCGGGTTCCTACCGAGGAAGAGTATCTGGCTGCCAAAGAGGAACTGGAAAAGAAGGAGGCGTTTTATCATGAAGCTGAAGGCAAATAAGGAAGTGATTTGTGACCAGTTGATGGAGCGGGCCAAAACTGACCGGGATCTTTTGGTTTTGTGCAGCGATTCGAGAGGTTCCGCATCCCTTGCCCCCTTTGCCGAGGCATATCCGGATCAGTTTATCGAAACTGGTATCGCCGAACAGAATCTGGTGTCTATTGCCGCCGGTCTGGCACGGTGCGGAAAGCGCCCCTTTGTGGCATCTCCCGCCTGCTTTTTATCTACAAGGAGTATGGAACAGGCTAAAATCGACGTAGCGTATTCTAAGACCAATGTGAAATTGATTGGGATCTCCGGCGGGATCAGCTACGGTGCGTTGGGATTGACCCATCACAGCACCCAGGATATTGCGGTATTTGCTTCTATGCCGGGAATGCGGGTCTATTTCCCCAGCGATGCGGCGCTGACCAAGTCCCTTTTACAACAGCTTATCCTTGACGATACCCCCGCTTATATCCGGGTGGGAAGAAATCCGGTGGAGACGGTGTATGAGGCCGGCGTGACACTAAAGCAGGACAAAGCGGTCACCGTAAAAGAAGGAACGGATGCTGCCCTGATCGCCTGCGGTGAGATGGTCTATCCCGCGTTACAGGCGGCAAATATGTTGGAAAAAGAAGGTATTTCGGTCCGGGTTTTGGATATGTACTGCTTAAAACCCATTGATAAGGAAGCGGTATTCAAAGCCGCCCAAACCGGTACCATTGTTACAGTAGAAGAACACAGCCCTTACGGAGGCCTGGGAAGTATGGTGGCGCAAATTGTCGCCGAAAACGGAAACGCTACGGTAAAATGCCTTTCCCTTCCCGATTGCCCGGCAGCAGCCGGCACCTCGAAAGAGGTATTCCGGCTTTATGGGTTAGACGCCGAACACATTGCCGCTGTTGTAAAGGAGAGACTGAAAAAATGAAATACATTTTAGCCATCGACCAAAGCACCGCCGGAACTAAAGCCCTGCTATTTGACGAGACCGGGGAATTTGTAGGAAGGGCCGACCGCCCCCATGAGCAGAAGATCTCCAAAGAGGGATATGTGTCTCACGATCCCGAGGAAATTTTACGCAATACCATAGCCGTGGTGCAGGATGTGGTAGAAAAAACGGGGATCGATAAAAAGGAGCTTGCGGTCGTCGGGATCAGCAACCAGCGGGAGACGGCGTTAGTTTGGGAGCGGGAGAGCAAAAAACCCGTTTGCGACGCCGTAGTCTGGCAATGCAGCCGGGGAGAAGCTATCTGCAATGCCCTTTCGGAATACGCAGACATGGTAAAGGAAAGAACGGGATTAAATCTTTCCCCCTACTTCTCGGCGGCGAAGATCGCCTGGGTTTTGAAAAACGCGACTTATGATCCCAAAACCCCTCTTTGCGCCGGTACTATAGACAGTTACCTTCTCCACTGCCTTACCGGTGAATTCAAAACCGATTATTCCAACGCTTCCCGGACCCAGCTTTTCAACATCCACACGTTAAGCTGGGACGAGGAGATCTGCAAAATTTTCGATATCGATCCAGCTATGCTGCCTGAGGTTTGCGACAGCGACGCGCTGTTCGGATACACCGATTTTAACGGCTATCTGGAACAAAAGATCCCGGTTCACGGAGTGCTTGGGGATTCCCATGGCGCTCTGTTCGGACAGGGCTGTACCCAAAAGGGCATGGTCAAAGCCACCTACGGCACCGGTTCTTCGGTGATGATGCAAATCGGCGATACCCCCATTTTGACTAAGGAAGGGCTTGTGACCTCCCTTGCGTACAAACGGAAGGGAGAACCGGCCAAATATGTATTGGAAGGCAATATCAACTACTCCGGCGCGGTAATGAAATGGGTCACCGAGGATTTAAAACTGATCCCGTCGGAAAAAGAGGCGTCTGCCACCGCTAAGGCCGCTGATCCTGAAGACACCACCTATCTGGTTCCCGCTTTTTCGGGGCTGGGTGCTCCGTATTTTGTAAGCGGCGTGAAAGCGGCTATGGTAGGAATGAGCCGGAAAACCGGCTACCGGGAGATCGTCAAAGCGGCGGAGGAGAGTATCGTGTACCAAATCTCCGATATCCTCTTTTTAATGAACGAAGTGTCCGGGGTTCCGGTGACTGAGCTTCGGGTAGACGGCGGCGCTACCCGGGATGAGTATCTGATGCAGTTTCAAAGCGATATCTTAAACATCCCGTTGGCGGTTTCCCAAAGGGAAGAGCTTTCCGGGCTGGGCGCCGGATACTTAGCGGCGATGTCTTTCGGCATCTTGCCGGAGAACGCTTTGGAAACCATTAGCCGGAAGACCTATCTTCCGAAAATGGATGCTGCCCTTCGGGAAAAGAAATACGCGGGGTGGAAAGCGGCAGTAAACCAGGTCATCGGGTAAACGAAAGGAGCGGCTATGGAACAGACAGTGGAACGTTACGGCGTGCTGGAACTGACTTTATCGGGGCCAAGCGAAGGAAATCCCTTTTTGGAACAGAAGGTGACCGGCCGGTTTATCGGGAAAAACGAGACGGTGACCGCCGACGGCTTTTACGACGGCGACGGGGTGTATAAGGTGCGGTTTATGCCGTCCTTTACCGGGGAGTACCGGTATGAGACCGACGGAAGCTTTGACGGCGCCAAAACGGCGGGGACCTTTACCGTGACCCCGGCGAAGGAAGGAAACCATGGGCCGGTGCGGGTAGTGAACCAGTACCATTTCGCTTACGAGGACGGGACGCCCTTCTATCCTGTGGGAACCACCTGTTATGTCTGGAACCATCAAAAGGTCCAGGTCCGAAAAGCGACCCTTTCTACCCTTTCCAAAGGCTATTTTAACAAGATCCGCTTTTGCGTGTTTCCCAAGCATTACGACTATAATCTCACTGATCCCAAGCGGTTTCCTTATGAGGGGACACCTATGGACGCATCGGTGCTGACCAAAGACAATTTCTACTGGTACTCGGCACACAAGGAAGGAAACCATTTCGATTTTACCCGGTTCGATCCCCTCTTTTTCCGCCAGGTGGAGAAATCCATTTTAGAACTTCAGGCCCTCGGCATCGAAGCGGACCTCATTGTAATGCACCCCTATGACCGGTGGGGCTTTTCGGAGATGACCAAAGAAGAGGACGACCTGTACTGGAACTATGTCATCGCCCGGTTTGCGGCGTTTCGAAACCTTTGGTGGAGCCTCGCCAACGAATACGATCTGTTAACCAAAAAGACGGTAGCAGACTGTGAACGGTACGCGGACATTCTTTGCAAAAAGAACCCCTAACGCCATTTGCTCTGCATACATAACTCCTACGCCTTTTAC